>NZ_JABWMS020000035.1:0-46734 GCF_013369155.2 Escherichia sp. 94.0001
GTGGCGCATTATAGGGAGTTATTCCGGCCTGACAAGAGGAAATTTAAAATAATTTACCGACCGCGCATTTTTTACTCTTTATGCTTATTTCAGCGTCGGTTTGTCGGTTAAATGGGCGATTTCTCGGGCGAAATTCGCCACCTGCTGCCAATCGGTATAGACAACTTCTTTGCGCGTATCCGTTTCACCGCCTGACATCTTCATAATCAGCTTGATCATAAAGCGGTCGTACCAGCGGTAACGTGGATAACGTAGCGCCCCGGCAATGACGGCACAGCGATCGGGACGCCATTGTGAACTCATCAGAAACTTCCGCGCGTAGCTGTTGGTCTGTGGAGTACGCTTCTCCGGTTTACGCGCCACCAGGTTTACGGAGTAAAAGGCGCTCGGCATCGAATTCAGCCGCGTCGCATGCTTTTTGACAAATTCCTGGAACGCAGAGTGGTAGTGACCATAGCGAATAGAAGCACCAATGACCACGCGATCGTAGTTTTCCCACTGGGGTTCTTCAATGCGATGCACATTAGCGACATCTGCCTGGATCCCCAGTTCTTTCAGTTCCGAAGCCAGGTAGGAGGCAATCTCGCGCGTTTGTCCGTCCCTTGTTGAGAAAAGAATTAATGTTTTCACGTATTACTCCATCATTCACGCCAGAAAGTCGGGGTAAAGAGCACCAGTAATGTAAAGACCTCGAGACGACCAAACAGCATATTGGCAATCAGGATCCATTTAGCCACCGGGTTCATACTGGTAAAGTTATCAGCAACCACGCCAAGCCCTGGCCCCAGGTTATTCAATGTCGCAACAACCGAGGCAAAGGCAGAAAAGTCATCCACCCCCGTGGCGATAATCGCCAGCATACTGACAATAAACACCAATGCATAGGCAGAGAAAAATCCCCAAACAGCTTCGAGGATACGTTCCGGCAGTGCGCGATTCCCTAGCTTAATGCTGTAAACGGCGTTCGGATGCACCAGTCGTTTCAGCTCACGGTTCCCCTGCTTAAACAGCAGCAGAATGCGGATCACTTTCAGGCCACCGCCCGTAGACCCGGCGCAACCGCCAATAAATGCTGAACATAAAAGCAGTACCGGCAAAAAGAGCGGCCAGCGGGCAATGCTATCTGTCGTAAATCCGGCGGTCGTCGCCATCGACACCACCTGAAAAAACGCCTGGTTAATTGTCATCAGCGCCGAACTGTAGACATTATGAAACCACAGCACGAGGGTACAAATAACCACCAGCGTAAACTGTACGCCGATAAACATGCGAAATTCCGGATCGCGCCAATAAACCTTCAGACTACGCCCACTTAACAGTGAAAAGTGCAGACCGTAGTTACAGCCGGAGATCAGCAGGAAGATAGCAATGATGGTGTTAATAGTCGGGCTGTCGAAATAACCGATACTGGCATCATGTGTCGAGAAGCCGCCAATAGCGATAGTCGCAAAGCTATGGCCGATGGCATCAAAGGCATCCATTCCGGCAAACCACAACGCCAGCGCACAGGCGACGGTCAGCAAGACATAAATCAACCACAGGGTTTTCGCCGTTTCCGCAATTCGCGGGCGCATTTTGTTATCTTTCAGCGGGCCGGGCATTTCCGCGCGATAGAGCTGCATCCCACCCACGCCGAGGATAGGCAGTATCGCAACCGCCAACACGATGATCCCCATCCCGCCAAACCATTGCAGCATCTGGCGATAAAAGAGGATTGCGTGAGGAAGTGTATCCAGTCCCACCAGCGTAGTGGCCCCCGTGGTAGTCAGACCGGAGAAAGATTCAAAAAACGCATCGGTAATCGTGAGGTTTGGGCTTTCCGAGAAGATAAAAGGGAGCGCACCGACGCTACCCAACACGGTCCAGAACAGCACCACTATCAGAAACCCTTCACGGGATTTCAGTTCGCCCTTTTCTTTACGGTTCGGCCACCACAGCATAGAACCAATGGCAAGGGCGACAAAAAAGGTCTGGGTAAAGGCGCGGCCCGCACCATCCCGGTAGATGAGTGCTACCAGTCCAGGGATAATCATGGTCCCTGAAAATAAGATGACCAGTAGTCCAACGATTCGGGTAATGGCGCGAAAATGCATCTCTGCCGCTTCCTTAGTTCTGCAAAACGAAGTGGGGATTATTCTTCAATCGCTAACAATTGCAATGAACCACGGCTAAAATCCGCCAGCTTTGCGGAAAATTCAGCCACTTTCGCTGCCGGAAGCGCCACCCGCAGCAGAACGAATGCCTGATAATCACTGTTGATAATTTTGCCGCCACACTGCCCCAGCAACGCTTCAATGCCGGTTAACTGACTATATTCACATTGCAAAGTATATTCGGTTAATGGCGTCTTGCGTTGGGTCGTTAGCTGGCGCAGCGCCTGATTCACGCCGCCGCCATACGCTTTCACTAACCCACCGGTGCCCAGCAATATGCCGCCGTAGTAGCGCACCACCACAGCGGTAATTTCCCCGACGCCGCTGCCCATTAGTTGGGCGAGCATCGGTTTACCTGCCGTTCCCGCCGGCTCCCCGTCGTCAGAGAAACCCAGCTGTTGAGAATCATCCGGCGCACCCGCCACCCACGCCACGCAATGGTGGCGGGCATCGGGGTGTTCTGCCCGCACCGATTCAACAAACGCTTTCGCCGCCTCAACGCCATCGGTATGCGCCAACAGCGTAATGAAGCGGCTCTTTTTGATCTCTTCAACGACCGTGACCGGTGCCGCAGGGATTAACCAGCTTTCCATCACGCCAGTTTCAGATCCCGGGTCATGTTTTCCACGTTGTTTTCGTGGATCACCACGTTGTCTTCGATACGAATGCCACCAAACGGTTTCAGTGCTTCAATTTTCTGCCAGTTGAAGTGTTTGCTGAACTGCCCTTCACGCCACGGCGCCAGCAGCGATTCGATGAAGTAGATACCCGGTTCGATGGTTAACACCATGCCCGGCTGGAGAATACGAGTGCAGCGCAGGTACGGATATTTTGCCGGTGCCGCGAGGTGCGTACCGCTATCATCCTGCATAAAACCAGCGACGTCATGCACCTGCAGGCCCAGCGGATGGCCGATACCATGCGGCATAAACGGTCCGGTAAGATCATTTTCGACCATCGCCTCTTCACTCATATCGGTGATGATTTGATGTTTACGCAGCAGTTTGGCGATACGCTGATGGAACTGGATGTGGTAATCCACATAGCTGACGCCTGCTTTCATGGTAGCGATCAGCGCCAGTTGTTCATCATTTACGTCTTTCACCAGCTGTGCATAGTCGTTGTCGCTTTTTGCCGACCAGGTACGAGTCAGGTCAGCCGCATAGCCGTTATATTCGGCCCCGGCATCCAGCAGGAAGCTGCGCATCTCTTCCGGTGCCTGATGGTCGAGTTTGGTGTAATGCAGTACCGCAGCGTGTTCGTTGAGCGCCACAATGTTGCTGTAAGGCACGTCGGTATCACGATGACCGGTCGCGGTCAGATAGGCAATGTTGATATCGAACTCGCTCATGCCAGAACGGAACGCTTCTTCTGCCGCGCGATGACCGTTGACCGCCATTTTCTGCGCTTCACGCATACAGGCCAGTTCGTACTCGGTTTTGAAGGAGCGGTAGTAATGCAGGTAGTCGATCACCCCTTTCGGGTTGATATTGCTGGCCTCAATACCCAGTTGCAGCGCACGTTCTGGCACCGGACCGATATAACCGATATTGCCGCGCGCAGCAGGCAACAGACTACCAATGCCATCGGCTTTCGGCAGCGCGATCACTTCTACATCTTCAGTCCAGAAGGAGTTCGGCAGCGGTTCGACGTTGTGCCAGTAATCAACCGGCAGATAGAACCACAGTTTCGGCTTATTCACGCCATCCACCAGCAGCCAGCAGTTTGGCACCTGAGTTACCGGCACCCACGCTTTGAATTGCGGGTTCACTTTAAACGGATAGGGATGATCGTCGAGAAAAACGTTGAACAGTTCGCCGGAGTGAATAAGTAACGCATCCAGTTTGAAGCGCGCCAGCGCATCGCGAGTCCGTTCCTGTAAGGTAGCTATATGATTTTTATAGAGCGAGGCCAGTGATTCCATTTTTTACCCTTCTGTTTTTTGACCTTAAGTCTCCGCATCTTAGCACAACGTTAATACAGAGCGTGATTTCTGCCGAGCGTGATCAGATTGGCATTTCTTTAATCTTTTATTTGCATATTTTTAACACAAAATACACACTTCGTCTCATCTGGTACGACCAGATCACCTTGCGGATTCAGGAGACTGACATGCTTTACAAAGGCGACACCCTGTACCTTGACTGGCTGGAAGATGGCATTGCCGAACTGGTATTTGATGCCCCAGGTTCAGTTAATAAACTCGACACTGCGACCGTCGCCAGCCTCGGCGGGGCCATCGGCGTGCTGGAACAGCAATCAGATTTAAAAGGGCTGCTGCTGCGTTCGAATAAAGCAGCCTTTATCGTCGGTGCTGATATCACCGAATTCTTGTCCCTGTTCCTCGTTCCTGAAGAACAGTTAAGCCAGTGGCTGCATTTTGCCAATAGCGTGTTTAATCGCCTGGAAGATCTGCCGGTGCCGACCATTGCTGCCGTCAACGGCTATGCGCTGGGCGGTGGCTGCGAATGTGTGCTGGCGACCGATTATCGTCTGGCGACGCCAGATCTGCGCATCGGTCTACCGGAAACCAAACTGGGCATCATGCCGGGCTTTGGCGGTTCTGTACGTATGCCACGTATGCTCGGTGCTGATTGTGCGCTGGAAATCATTGCCGCCGGTAAAGATGTCGGCGCGGATCAGGCGCTGAAAATCGGTCTGGTGGATGGCGTAGTCAAAGCAGAAAAACTGGTTGAAGGCGCGAAGGCGATTTTACGTCAGGCCATTAACGGCGACCTCGACTGGAAAGCGAAACGTCAGCCGAAGCTGGAACCGCTAAAACTGAGCAAGATTGAAGCCACCATGAGCTTCACCATCGCTAAAGGAATGGTCGCACAAACAGCAGGGAAACATTACCCCGCACCCATCACCGCAGTAAAAACCATTGAAGCGGCTGCCCGTTTTGGTCGTGAAGAAGCATTAAATCTGGAAAACAAAAGTTTTGTCCCGCTGGCGCATACCAACGAAGCTCGCGCACTGGTCGGCATTTTCCTTAACGATCAATATGTAAAAGGCAAAGCGAAGAAACTCACCAAAGATGTTGAAACCCCGAAACAGGCCGCTGTGCTGGGCGCAGGCATTATGGGCGGCGGCATCGCTTACCAGTCTGCGTGGAAAGGCGTGCCGGTTGTCATGAAAGATATCAACGACAAGTCGTTAACCCTCGGCATGACCGAAGCCGCGAAACTGCTGAACAAGCAGCTTGAGCGCGGCAAGATCGACGGTCTGAAACTGGCTGGCGTGATCTCCACGATTCATCCAACGCTCGACTACGCCGGGTTTGATCGCGTGGACGTTGTGGTAGAAGCGGTTGTCGAAAACCCGAAAGTGAAAAAAGCCGTGCTGGCAGAAACCGAGCAGAAAGTACGCCCGGATACCGTGCTGGCTTCCAATACTTCAACCATTCCTATCAGCGAACTGGCCAACGCGCTGGAACGCCCGGAAAACTTCTGCGGGATGCATTTCTTTAACCCAGTGCACCGGATGCCGTTGGTGGAAATTATTCGCGGTGAGAAAAGCTCCGACGAAACCATCGCGAAAGTTGTCGCATGGGCGAGCAAGATGGGTAAAACGCCGATTGTGGTTAACGACTGCCCCGGCTTCTTTGTTAACCGCGTGCTGTTCCCCTACTTCGCCGGATTCAGCCAGTTACTGCGCGACGGCGCAGACTTCCGCAAGATCGACAAAGTGATGGAAAAACAGTTTGGCTGGCCGATGGGTCCGGCATACCTGCTGGATGTCGTGGGCATTGATACCGCGCATCACGCCCACGCAGTGATGGCAGCAGGTTTCCCGCAGCGGATGCAGAAAGATTATCGCGATGCCATCGACGCACTGTTTGATGCCAACCGTTTTGGTCAGAAGAACGGCCTTGGTTTCTGGCGTTATAAAGAAGACAGCAAAGGTAAGCCGAAGAAAGAAGAAGATGCCGCCGTTGACGACCTGCTGGCAGAAGTCAGTCAGCCGAAGCACGATTTCAGCGAAGAAGAGATTATCGCCCGCATGATGATCCCGATGGTCAACGAAGTGGTGCGTTGTCTGGAGGAAGGCATTATCGCCACTCCGGCAGAAGCCGATATGGCACTGGTCTACGGCCTGGGCTTCCCTCCGTTCCACGGCGGCGCGTTCCGCTGGCTGGACACCCTCGGCAGCGCGAAATACCTCGATATGGCACAGCAATATCAGCACCTCGGCCCGCTGTATGAAGTGCCGGAAGGTCTGCGTAATAAAGCGCGTCATAACGAACCGTACTATCCCCCGGTTGAGCCAGCCCGTCCGGTTGGCGACCTGAAAACGGCTTAAGGAGTCACAATGGAACAGGTTGTCATTGTCGATGCAATTCGTACCCCGATGGGCCGTTCGAAGGGCGGTGCTTTTCGTAACGTGCGTGCGGAAGATCTCTCCGCTCATTTAATGCGTAGCCTGCTGGCGCGTAACCCGGCGCTGGAAGCAGCGGCCCTCGATGATATTTACTGGGGTTGTGTGCAGCAGACGCTGGAGCAGGGTTTTAATATCGCTCGTAACGCGGCGCTGTTGGCAGAAGTGCCGCATTCTGTCCCGGCGGTGACCGTCAATCGCTTGTGCGGTTCATCCATGCAGGCACTGCATGACTCAGCACGGATGATTATGACCGGCGATGCGCAGGCATGTCTGGTCGGTGGCGTGGAGCATATGGGCCATGTGCCGATGAGTCACGGCGTCGATTTTCACCCCGGCCTGAGCCGCAATGTCGCCAAAGCGGCGGGCATGATGGGCTTAACGGCAGAAATGCTGGCGCGTATGCACGGTATCAGCCGTGAAATGCAGGATGCCTTTGCCGCGCGATCACACGCCCGCGCCTGGGCCGCCACGCAGTCGGGCGCATTTAAAAATGAAATCATCCCGACCGGTGGTCACGATGCCGACGGCGTCCTGAAGCAGTTTAATTACGACGAAGTGATTCGGCCGGAAACCACCGTGGAAGCCCTCGCCACGCTGCGTCCGGCGTTCGATCCAGTCAGCGGCACGGTAACGGCGGGTACGTCTTCCGCTCTCTCCGATGGCGCAGCTGCCATGCTGGTGATGAGTGAAAGCCGCGCCCGAGAATTAGGTCTTAAGCCGCGCGCCCGCGTGCGTTCGATGGCGGTCGTTGGTTGTGATCCGTCGATTATGGGTTACGGCCCGGTTCCGGCCTCGAAGCTGGCGCTGAAAAAAGCGGGGCTTTCTGCCAGCGATATCGGCGTGTTTGAAATGAATGAAGCCTTCGCCGCGCAGATCCTGCCGTGCATTAAAGATCTGGGACTGATGGAGCAGATTGACGAGAAGATCAACCTCAATGGTGGTGCGATCGCGCTGGGTCATCCGCTGGGTTGTTCCGGTGCGCGTATCAGCACCACGCTGCTGAATCTGATGGAACGCAAAGACGTTCAGTTTGGTCTGGCGACGATGTGTATCGGTCTGGGTCAGGGTATTGCAACGGTGTTTGAGCGGGTTTAACCACTTGCCGGATGCGGCGTAAACGCCTTATCCGGTCTACCGACCCAGCACTAATGTAGGCCTGATAAGACGCGCCAGCGTCGCATCAGGCATCGTGCAACGATTGCCGGATGCGACATAGATCTAAATGCCACTGTATAAAGTTTTAGTTGCCGTTCTTCCCGCCTGTCAGGGGCGGGTTTTTTATATCTCAGATAAATGCAAACGCATCGCCAAACAGGCGGTCTTCCCGCGCATTACGCTCACTGCAAAACAGGTCACGGGCAATTTTCGCCATCTCAAAACGTCCGGCAATATAGATATCATGCTCTGCCAGCGTACCGTGATCCTGCAATACCGCCGTTAACACAGTGCCAGTACGCCCACGCCAGCCCGCTTCCGGTTGTTCAACCACCGGCACCACTTGCAAACCTGGATGCTTAAGCGAAAGCGCCTCAAGCTCGCAGAGATCATAAAGATGCTGCTCTTCACGCCCACCCCAGTAAATGGTGATATCACGGTTTGGGTTACGCGCCAGCGCCGTCAGCAAAATCGAGCGCGCATAAGAGAAGCCTGTACCGCCCGCAATCAAAATCATCGGACGCTCTTCATCATCGCGCAGCCACGCTTCTCCGTGGGGAATATCGACCACGATTTGATGATCTTTGAGGATACGGTCCATGACTGCTTTCGCGTAAAGGTTGATTTCAGAAGCGCCAATATGCAGCTCGATAAACTCTTTTTCATCCGGCGTCGAAGCCATTGAGAATGGACGTTTATCGCGCTCATCCATCACCACCATCAAATACTGACCAGCACGAAAAGAAAAGGCCGCGTCTGGCACGATTCGAACACGATATACGGTATCGGTGATAGCTTCTACCGAGGTCACTTTACAGCTTAAGGTTGTCATGCGCTTTCTCTGTCGGATCGATAAATAGGGCAAAACAAACGCGCATCAGGCGCTTTTACCGTTGTTAAAAATAGCCAGTTCATCCCAGATGGCGTCAATATGCGCGACAACATCCGGATCTTTTTTGATGGGACGTCCCCATTCACGCTGGGTTTCCCCTGGCCATTTATTCGTGGCATCCAGCCCCATTTTTGAACCCAGCCCGGAGACAGGCGAGGCAAAATCCAGATAATCAATAGGCGTATTTTCGACCAACACCGTGTCCCGCACCGGGTCCATACGGGTGGTAATCGCCCAAATCACATCGTTCCAGTCGCGTGCGTTGACGTCATCATCGCAAACGATCACAAATTTAGTGTACATAAACTGGCGTAAGAACGACCAGACGCCCATCATGACGCGCTTCGCGTGTCCGGCGTACTGTTTTTTGATCGTCACTACCGCCAGGCGATAAGAGCAGCCTTCCGGCGGCAGGTAAAAATCGACAATTTCCGGGAACTGTTTTTGCAGAATCGGCACAAACACTTCGTTCAGTGCGACACCCAGCACAGCAGGTTCATCCGGCGGACGCCCGGTATAGGTGGAATGATAAATCGCATCTTCACGCTGGGTAATATGCGTCACAGTAAATACCGGGAAACTATCGACTTCGTTATAGTAACCGGTGTGGTCGCCATACGGCCCTTCCGGCGCCGTTTCACCTTGTTCGATATACCCTTCCAGCACAATCTCCGCACTGGCGGGCACTTCAAGGTCATTGGAGATACACTTCACCACTTCGGTCTTGGTGCCGCGCAGCAATCCGGCAAACGCATATTCTGAAAGTGTATCCGGAACGGGCGTTACCGCACCGAGAATCGTAGCGGGATCAGCACCCAGCGCCACAGAAACCGGGAAACGTTCGCCCGGATGCGCCGCGCACCACTCCTGATAATCCAGCGCGCCGCCGCGATGCGACAGCCAACGCATAATCAGTTTGTTTTTACCAATCAGCTGCTGGCGATAAATACCCAGATTCTGCCGTTCTTTATTCGGGCCGCGCGTTACGGTCAGCCCCCAGGTAATCAGCGGCGCGGCATCTTCCGGCCAGCAGGTCATAATGGGAATGCGGTTAAGATCGACGTCATCGCCAGAGACGATTTTTTGTTGGCAGGGCGCACCACGCAGTCGCTTTGTCGGCATGTTCAATACTTGTTTAAACTGCGGCAGTTTATCAAACAGGTCGCGGAAACCTTTTGGCGGCTCCGGCTCTTTCAGAAACGCCAATAATTTACCAACTTCACGCAGCGCCGAAACATCTTCCTGCCCCATGCCCATCGCCACGCGCTTTGGCGTACCGAACAGGTTGCACAGCACCGGCATTGAGTAGCCTTTAGGGTTTTCGAACAACAACGCAGGCCCACCTGCACGCAAAGTGCGGTCAGCAATTTCAGTGATTTCCAGATGCGGATCCACCGGGAGAGTGATACGTTTTAGCTCACCCTGCTGTTCAAGCAGCGTCAGGAAGTCGCGTAAATCGTTATATTTCATGGCATCCATTGTAGCCTCTTAATCTGCGCCCATTATACGGCGTTCATCTTTGCGATGCTGTAAATTTGTTAAATTAGCGTGAACTCTGACGGTATAACGCAAACCGGGGAATATAATTAACTTAGCGTAAAGCTTTTGCTATCCTTGCGCCCCGATTAAACGGATAAGAGTCATTATGCAATCCTGGTATTTACTGTACTGCAAGCGCGGGCAACTTCAACGTGCCCAGGAACACCTCGAAAGACAGGCGGTGAATTGCCTGGCGCCGATGATCACCCTGGAAAAAATCGTGCGAGGCAAACGAACCGCAGTCAGTGAACCACTGTTCCCCAATTACCTGTTTGTGGAATTTGATCCGGAAGTGATTCATACCACAACCATCAGTGCGACCCGCGGCGTCAGCCACTTTGTGCGCTTTGGCGCGTCGCCAGCGATAGTCCCATCAGCGGTGATTCATCAGCTGTCGGTGTATAAACCGAAAGACATTGTTGATCCGGCGACCCCTTATCCGGGTGATAAGGTAATTATTACCGAAGGCGCATTCGAAGGTTTCCAGGCCATTTTCACCGAACCCGACGGCGAGGCACGTTCCATGCTATTGCTTAATCTTATTAATAAAGAGATCAAGCACAGCGTGAAGAACACCGAGTTCCGCAAACTCTAAAACGCAACCCCAAACAGTGTTTTGACATTGGCATCCGTGGTGGCAGCCAGCCATGCGGCATCTTCCCCACGCCATTGCGCGATACGTTGCAAAATATGGGGCAGATAGGCTGGCTCGTTGCGCCGGGATGATGGCTTCGGCGTGAGATCTCGCGGGAGCAGATACGGCGCATCAGTTTCGATCAGCAATTTCTCCGCCGGAATCAACGGCAAGATTTCCCGCAGCTCCAGCCCACGTCGTTCATCGCAAACCCAACCGGTAATGCCGATATAAATTCCACGCGCCGCGCACGCCTGCATCTCTTCACGTGTACCGGTAAAGCAATGAAGAACTGCACCAGGCAGTTTATCCAGCCACGGCTCCAGCAAGGTTATAAACCGATCGTGGGCATCGCGACAGTGCATAAATACTGGCATGTTTAATTCTGCAGCAATGCGTAGCTGAGCAACAAAAGCACGTTCCTGCTCTTCTGGTGTAGAAAAGTTGCGGTTAAAGTCGAGGCCACACTCACCAATCGCCACCACTTCTGGCTGCGAGGCCAGTTCAATGATCGCTTCTTCGGTCGCTGCTTGCCACTGGCTGCTGTCATGAGGATGCACGCCCGCCGTTGACCAACAGGATGAATACTGACGCGCCAGTTTTTGTGCCTGCTGGCTTTCGTGCAGGTTAGTGCCAGTGATGAGCAGCCCATCAACTCCTGCGTCAAAAGCGCGTGCTACAACATCATCACGGTCTTTCGCAAATTGCGAACTGGTCAAATTAACGCCGATATCAAACATCCTGTACTCCATATGACAACCGCCCTGACGGGCGGTTGAATTTATTCTTCAGTTTTTTCGCTTTCTGCTTCAGCGTCGTTTTCCTCTTCCCGGTTTCGACCCTTACCAACGTAAAAGCGTGAGAAGAAGACACCGATTTCAAACAGGCAGTACATCGGGATCGCCAGCAGCGTTTGCGAGAAGACATCCGGCGGCGTCAGCAGCATCCCGACAACAAATGCGCCAACCAGCACATACGGACGTTTTTTGCGTAAGTCTTCTGGCGAGGTAATTCCCATCCAGCACAGCAGCACAATTGCCACCGGCACTTCAAAGGAGACACCAAACGCCATAAACAGCGCCATAACGAAGCTTAAATAGCTGGCGATGTCGGTGGATACCTGTACCCCTTCCGGCGCGGTATTGGCAAGGAAGCCAAATGCCAGCGGAAAGACCACAAAGTAGGCGAACGCCATGCCGATATAAAACAACAGAGAGCTGGAAACCAGCAGCGGCACCACCAGGCGACGTTCGTGCTTATACAATGCTGGGGCGATAAACGCCCACACCTGATAGAGAATCACCGGCGCTGATAGAATCAGCGACACCATAAAGGTCAGCTTGATCGGCGTAAAGAACGGTGAGGCCACGTCAGTGGCGATCATCGTTGAGCCTTGCGGCAACTGCTTGATCAATGGTGCGGATACCAGGTGATAGATGTCATTGGCGAAATAGACCAGACACAGGAATATCACGATCACCGCGATAATGCAGTTCAGCAGACGCTTACGCAGCTCAATCAGATGCGTGATAAGCGGTTGAGTATCTTCTACAGACATGTTTACGGTTTATCACTCGACGAAGGGGAAGGTGCAGCGGTTTTCGGTTCAGCGTCCGCAGCAGGTTTTACCACCGGCTCTGGCGTGGTTTCGGACTTCTGTTCTGGCGAACTGGCCTGCGTTTGTGCAGCGGCAGGCGTTACGCCTTCATGCGCAGCTTCATTATCTTTCACCACCGGATTATGGATGGTGTGCGCTTCATCGCTCGCCTTTTCAGGATCGTTTGCAACGTAGGAACGCTTCATCGACTCCGCGGCCTGGCGTAGTTCATCCATCGACGCTTTCAGTTCGGGCGTCAGGTTAGTGAGGCTCGCCTTTTCAACCTTTTTCAGGCTGTCCTGAAACTCCTGGAGTTTTAACTCCTGGGTCAATTCGTTCTGCACCGTTGTCGCCAGTGAACGCAACGCGCGAATCCAGCCCGCTACCGTTTTTACCGCCACAGGCAGTCGTTGCGGCCCCAGAACGACGAGGCCGATGATGAACACCAATAGCAGTTCGCTAAAACCGATATCAAACACGGATTACACCTGCTCTTTATCGTGGCGCTTCGCGTCTTCTGTTTTAGCCTGTTCCTGATTCGTATCCGCCTGCTTATCGGCGATAGTTTTCGCAGTAAAATCAGCATCCTGACTGGTTTTATCCTGCTTTGGTTCATCATCGCTCATTGCTTTTTTAAAGCCTTTGATCGACGCACCAAGATCGGAACCGATGGAGCCGAGCTTTTTGGTGCCAAAAAGCAGTACAACGATGACGGCAATAATCAATAACTGCCAAATACTGATACCACCCATACATGTTCCTCTGTGGTAGATGATGATTAAACAAGGCCGCATTATACGTTACACGGCCCGCCTTGAGCGATGAAAAAATCAGCGTGTTTTGCGCCAACCGACAAACCAGGCGATCAGACCACCTGCCATTAACCAGCCGGGCATCAACCCCCAATCAGGGCGGCTGACCAACAAGAATGTGCCGCTTAATACTAACGTAGCGCCAATTCCGAGAAAATAACGCGATTGTCCCTGACGTACATGATTTGACTGAAGCTCGCGGGCAATCTTATCAAGACTGTGCTGTAAATACTTGCCCTGGCGCAAACTGTCGTAAACCAGTTCAGGCAGTTCTGGCATTTTTTCGACCCAGAACGGCGCTTTTTCTTTAAATGCTCTCACCAGCGCAGGAATACCGACCTGATCTTTAATCCACGACTCCAGGAAAGGCTTCGCCGTTTTCCATAAATCGAGCTGCGGATAAAGCTGGCGACCTACCCCTTCGACGTAGAGCAGGGTTTTCTGGAGTAACACCAGTTGCGGCTGCACTTCCATATTGAAGCGACGCGCCGTATTAAACAGATTTAACAGTACATGTCCAAACGAAATTTCGGCCAGCGGTTTCTCAAAGATAGGTTCACAGACCGTACGAATGGCAAATTCGAACTCTTCAACGTTGGTATCTGGCGGCACCCAGCCTGAATCGACGTGTAGCTCTGCCACTTTGCGATAATCGCGATTAAAGAAGGCGATAAAGTTTTCCGCCAGATAGCGTTTATCTTCTTTGTTTAGCGAGCCAACAATCCCGCAATCAATGCCGATATATTTCGGGTTTTCTGGGTGTTCATAGCTTACAAAGATGTTGCCAGGGTGCATATCGGCATGGAAAAAGCTGTCACGAAAGACCTGAGTGAAGAACACCTGCACGCCGCGTTCCGCCAGCAATTTCATGTTGGTGCCGTTTTTCTCCAGCGCCGCGACATCAGAAACCGGAATGCCGTAAATACGCTCCATCACCATCATCCCTTCACTGCAATAGTCAGGGTAAACTTCCGGGATGTAGAGCATTGGGCTGTCTTCAAAATTGCGCCGAAGCTGAATGGCGTTGGCAGATTCCCGCAGCAAATTCAGTTCATCAATCAATGTCTTTTCGTACTCGCGCACCACTTCGGTTGGGCGCAGACGGCGACCATCCGGCAGCAAACGCGGCACCCAGCGAGCCAGACGGTAGATAAGTTTCAGATCCGCTTTAATCACCGGCAAAATATCCGGGCGGATAACTTTAATCACCACCTCTTTGCCATTCGATTTCAATCGCGCGGTATGAACCTGAGCAATAGAAGCCGACGCCAGCGGCTTGATTTCAAAATCGTCAAACCACGCTTCTACCGGCAAACCGCCCATTGCAGCTTCAATCTGTTGCTTCGCAAGCTTGCCATCAAACGGAGCAACTTTGTCCTGCAATAACGCCAGCTGATCGGCAATATGCGGAGGAAAAAGGTCGCGGCGGGTAGACAGCATCTGCCCGAACTTGATCCACACTGGCCCCAGTTCTTGCAGAGCCAGTCGTAGTCGCTCACCTAAAGGTTTGTCTTTATGCCGATTTGGCATCCAGAATAATGAGTATCGCCATAGTCGTAACGGCAGGGTGATACGCATTTTAGGGATCAGTTCATCAAGTCCGTAGCTTAAAAAAGTGCGAATGATGAAATATAGGCGCCGTACTTCACCTGGCGTCATTTAGCCTCCAGTTTTTCCAGCCGTTTGGTCAGGGCATCAACAGCACGCTCGACGGCAGCCGTCTCTTCCGCAAACCAGGCCACTTCAAGTGGACCGGGTGCCATACGCCACTCTTCAGTAATGGCTTCCGCCACATAACGTTGCTGGCGTTTAATACCGTGATGCAGGAGCTTTGCGCCTCCACGCAGGGCTTTGCTGATACCTTCAGCGGCGATATCACCGGTATAAGGGGCCAGCAGTTCCGCAGGGTCGAACTCTGCCAGATCTGCCAGCGCAACGAAGTTTTGCACCACCTGAATATCGCCCTGTACTTCCAGCTCACCGCTGCGAATTAACGCAGCAAGCTGCTGGCGATCGCGAAGTTTCGGCAACACGCTGGCGTAGGCGATAACGGTGCAGTCAGCATCTCCTGCCCATTCGCCCAGCACATCGACCTGGCGTTCGCTGAACACCAGAATCAATGACGTCGAAAAGCCTTTTACCTCCACGCGCAAAACTTTACCCAGCAGACGCGAGCGGGCCGTTTTCAGCGCGGGTGAACGATACAGGAAGGTGTTGAGCAGACTTTCAATTCCTGCCGTCACTAAAGGTTTAAAAGGCATTTCCGGTCTCCTGTCAGAACTTATAACCACGATGCAGCGCCACAACCCCTGCCGTCAGGTTGTAATAGTCGACACTTTCGAATCCAGCATCCTGCATCATAGCTTTCAGGGTGTCCTGATCGGGATGCATGCGGATAGATTCAGCAAGATAACGGTAGCTGTCAGCGTCGTTCGCGACCAGTGAGCCAATACGCGGCAGCACATGGAAGGAGTAAGCGTCATAGGCCTTACTTAACGGCTCGATAATCGGCTTCGAGAACTCAAGCACCAGCAGTCGGCCGCCAGGTTTCAGAACGCGATACATTGAACGCAGAGCTTTATCTTTGTCAGTGACGTTACGCAGACCAAACGAAATGGTGATGCAATCAAAGGTGTTATCCGGGAACGGCAGCGCCTCAGCGTTCGCCTGAACATACTCAACGTTGCCAATCACACCAATATTACGCAGCTTCTCGCGGCCCATTTTGAGCATGGATTCATTGATATCAGCAAGGACCACTTTGCCAGTTTCACCCACCAGGCGGGAGAATTTCGCTGTCAGGTCGCCAGTACCGCCTGCCAGATCCAGCACGGTCTGCCCGCGGCGTACGCCACTGCAATCAATCGTGAAGCGTTTCCACAAACGATGTATGCCAAAAGACATCAAATCATTCATGACATCGTATTTCGATGCCACGGAATGGAAAACGTGGGCGACCATATCCGCTTTTTGTTCCTTCGCGACGGTCTGAAAACCAAAGTGCGTCGTTTCTTGTGACTTATCCACCATCTCAATGCCTGCTCATCAAAAAATTGTTCCAGAAGTGTAACAGATTGGGCGTCGATGCCCTAGATTTCTACCCGGCTTAACTACCCCCAATGGGCTAGCGCGACTGCTGATTATATTCATCATCGCGTTGATAAGCTTCATCATTCGGCTGCTCCGGTACCGACCGCAGTCGATACTCTTCATCCTGGCTCACCGCTTGTTCAGCCAAATCCGGATTAATCTCGCGTTTAATTTCTACTCCTAAACCGCGAAACGCTTCTGCTTGCGCCAGCACATTTCCGCGACCTGAAGAGAGTTTTTTCATTGCCTGACGATAGTTGTCCTGTGCTTTGTCCAGACTTTGACCAATCGCGGACATATCATCGACAAACAAGCGCATTTTGTCGTACAACTTGCTGGCACGATCGGCTATTTTCTGAGCGTTGCGGCTTTGATGCTCATAGCGCCAGAGGTTGGCGATAGTGCGCAGCGCCACCAGCAGCGTGGTCGGGCTAACCAGCATAATATTGTTTTTCAACGCTTCGGTGATCAGCTCCGGCTGGCGGTCAAGCGCCAGTAAAAATGCGGGCTCAACAGGGATAAACATCAGCACGTAATCCAGCGTTCGTAGCCCCGGCAGCTGTTGATAATCTTTACGCCCCAGCAAGCGGATGTGGTTACGCACCGACGCGATATGTTCCTGTAGCGCGCTTTCACGTGTGTAGTCATCTTCAGCGTTGAAATAACGTTCATAGGCAACCAGCGTCATTTTGGCGTCGATCACCACATCTTTGCCCTGCGGCAGCCGCACGATGACATCCGGCTGCATCCGCGAGCGGGCGTCATTTTCGATGCTGACCTGGGTTTCATATTCATACCCTTCACGCAGACCGGAAGCCTCCAGCACACGCGTCAATACTACCTCGCCCCAGTTGCCCTGGGTTTTATTGTCGCCTTTCAGCGCACGCGTCAGGTTGATCGCTTCCTGGGCCATTTGCGCGTTGAGCTGCTGGAGATTGCGTATTTCGTGAGTCAGGGTATGGCGTTCTTGTGCTTCTTTACCGAAACTGTCCTGAACCTGACGACGAAAACCGTCCAGTTGTTCACGTAGTGGCGACAACAGGCTGTTCAGACTCTGACGGTTTTGCTCATCAACCCGGCGATTGCTGTGCTCGAAAATACGGTTGGCGAGGTTTTCAAACTGCTCACTGAGGCGCTGTTCGCTGTTGATCATTTGGCGAATTTTATCGTCAGCATGTTGCTGTACGGCCTCCATTCGCGTGGTGACTTCACGCAGATCCGCCTCCAGCGAGGTGTTAATGCTTTGCAGACTGCGCACTTCATTATTGAGTAACTCGCACTCAGCACGCCAATGTTCGCTTTGGGTAATTTGTTGTTTTGCCGCACTTAACTCCGCGACCATCTCTTCACGTTCAGCGAATTGCTCGGCTTTTTGCTGCGCATGCTGATAACTGGCAATCAGCCAGCCAATCGCCACGCTCACCAACGCAATAACTGCGTAAACCATGATTGAGATATCCACAACGCCTCCAGCCTCATTACTTACCCGCACAAAATAGAATTGTGCTGTACAAACGTCCAGTTTGAAAGAAGTTTCCTGCGAGGCGCTACGCAAAACGATCCTTAATTTTTATTATTTTATCCCACAATATGAGACGTAGTTTATATTGTGGGATATATCACCTTTTCCCCACGTCATTATGTGGAACACTTCAGCAATATCATCAGGAGAAACGTATGGCAGATACCTCTTCAACCACCGCTGGCGCACAAACGTTATTACGCGGGCTGGCGGTTCTTAATGCTGTTTATAACGGCTGCCATGACCTGAAAAGTATCGGCGAGTTCACCGGCACGACCCGGAGCACAACCCATCGTTTAGTCACCGTTCTGGTGGAACAACGCTACCTGCGCCACGTCCCAACGCAGGGCTACCAACTGGGCGCCAAACTGATCGAATTCGGTGCCAGAGCGCTGGAAAGCACCTCGCTGTACGAAGTTGCGCTGCCCGTTTTGCAACGCCTTGCCCGTTACACCCTGGACACCGTGCATCTGGGGATCGTTGAAGGCGACGAAGTGCTGTATCTGGAGAAGATCAACAGCCAGCGCGGGCTGGAAATGCGCTCACGCCCAGGCCATCGCATGCCACTGGCAATCACCGGCATCGGCAAGGCATTGATCCTCAACCGAACAGAAGAAGAGTGGCGCACGCTGTTTAAGACCTGTGGTGATGAAACAAAACTGGGCGCATTTATTCAGAACATGCGTCGTTATGCCGCCAGTGGTTTTGCTTTTGATCTGGAAGAGAACGAGCCGACTATCCGTTGCGTTGCAGCGCCGGTTTACAACGCCCGGGATGAAATTGTGGCGGCTATTTCTGTCGCCAGTACCACTACGTATATGTCACTGGCGCGTCTGGAAGAACTGGCACCTTACGTCAAATCCTGTGCAGAAGAGATATCCGCTGAACTGGGCTGGGGTAAGCACGTCCACAAAAATAAATAAACCATGACTAAAGGAAACGGCTAATGTCGGGAAACACCTCATTTATTGCCCTGGACTGGGGAACGTCATCGCTTCGGGCATGGCGTTTTGGCGACTCACCAAATCCACAAGAAAAACGTGAATTCCCGTGGGGGATCATGAAATTACCCTCCCAGGCAGCAACACGTGAGGACGCTTTCCACGATACGTTTTTACGTGTCTGCGGCGACTGGCTGGCACAATCCCCATGCCCGGTTCTGGCTTGCGGCATGATCGGCAGTGCGCAAGGGTGGCAACCCGCAGCTTATTTACCTTGCCCGGTCACTCTCGAGGGTCTGGCAAAGCAGTTGACGCCTGTTATCCACCAGCAGCAGACAATGCTGCACATTATTCCTGGCGTGATTAAAGAAGGTGAAATGCCCGAAGTGATGCGTGGCGAAGAGACACAAATCTTCGGTGCTATCTCGATGGAACCGGCCCTGCAAAACGCGATCCGCCAGGGTATGCCTGTGCTGATTGGCTTACCTGGCACACATGCGAAATGGGCGGTAGTTGAAAACAACACCATTACCGATTTTCGAACCTTTATGACAGGCGAGTTATTTGATGTTTTATCCCGCCATTCGATTCTCGGTGCCACCATGCGTTCGGGAGATGAACCGCACTGGGATGCCTTCGCCCACGGGCTGACAGCGGCACAAGAGCATCATCAGACCGGATTATTATCGACGCTGTTTTCGACCCGTTCGCGCCTGCTGACCAGTAATCTTACGCCGTCCTCACAGGGGGATTACCTTTCAGGATTACTGATAGGCCATGAATTATGCGGTCTGGCATCCAGTTTGCTACGTGATTTACCCGCCACAACACCGATCGCCTTAATCGGTAGCGCCACTCTGAACAGCCGCTATTCACAAGCATTCAGCCACGTTTTTCCCGACAGACAGCTACACGCCATTCCTAATGCCACTGAACAGGGGTTATGGCGAATCGCCCACGCTGCCGGGCTACTCTCCACCAACGCCAGGGAATGTACTCATGCCATTTAATACGCTTTTGCAAAAAACCGGGTTAGTCGCCATTTTACGCGGCGTGAAACCGGATGAGATTGTCGCCATCGGTGAAAAGCTGTATGCCGCTGGATTTCGCCTGATTGAGATTCCCATGAACTCGCCGGAGCCGTTGCAAAGTATCAGTTTACTGCGCGACGCCCTGCCTAAGGACTGCCTGGTCGGAGCCGGAACTGTGCTTTCGGTGGAGCAAGTCGTCGCGGTTAAAGAGGCTGGAGGCCAGATTATCGTGATGCCGCATTGCGATACTGCGGTGATCCGTCGTGCCCGTGCGCTGGGTATGTATTGTGCGCCTGGCGTCGCTACGCCCACCGAAGCTTTTGCTGCCATTGAACATGGCGCCAATGCCATCAAGCTGTTCCCGGCTGAACAAATTACGCCTGAAGTCACCAAAGCCTGGCGTGCGGTTATTCCACAATCCGTTCCGATGTTACCGGTTGGCGGTATCACTCCAGACACAATGGCGCGTTATCTGAGCCACGGCGCAAACGGCTTTGGCCTCGGTTCTGCGCTATATCGCCCCGGCATGACGCCAGAGCAAGTCTATGAAAATGCAGTACTGTTTATGAACGCATGGAACAATTTAAATAGCAAATAACTGATAAATAAGGATATAAAAGCAATGATAAAACATCTTACCTTACCGAAAAAAATGGCTGCAATGGTACTTCTTGCCGGCGCTGCCCTCAGCACTGCGCCTGTGCAGGCGGCCTCCTGGCCAACCAAACAGATCGAGTTAGTCGTACCCTACGCGGCCGGAGGCGGTACGGATCTGGTTGCCCGTGCCTTTGCTGATGCCGCCAAAAACCATTTGCCCGTCAGCATCGGGGTTATCAATAAACCTGGCGGTGGCGGCGCTATCGGCCTGAGTGAAATCGCCGCTGCCCGCCCTAACGGTTACAAAATGGGTTTAGGCACGGTTGAACTGACCACCCTTCCCAGTCTCGGAATGGTGCGTTTTAAAACCAGCGACTTTAAACCCATTGCCCGTCTGAATGCGGATCCTGCGGCTATCACCGTCCGTGCCGATGCACCGTGGAATAGCTATGAAGAATTTATGACTTACGCCAAAGCGAATCCCGGAAAAGTACGCATTGGTAACTCAGGCACCGGAGCAATCTGGCATCTGGCGGCAGCTGCACTGGAAGACAAAACGGGCGTGAAGTTTTCTCATGTCCCATATGACGGCGCAGCCCCTGCCATTACAGGCCTGTTAGGCGGGCATATTGAAGCGGTTTCCGTAAGCCCAGGTGAAGTTATCAATCATGTGAAAGGCGGCAAGCTGAAGACACTGGTAGTGATGGCGGATGAACGTATGAAAACCATGCCTGACGTCCCGACGTTAAAAGAGAAAGGCGTTGATCTCTCCATCGGCACCTGGCGCGGCCTGATTGTGTCGCAAAAAACGCCGCAGGATGTGGTGGATGTTCTGGCAAAGGCAGCAAAAGAGACGGCTGAAGAGCCTGCATTCCAGGATGCACTGCAAAAGTTGAATCTCAACTATGCATGGCTTGATGGTGCCAGCTTCCAGACCCAAATCAACGAGCAGGAAAAGTACTTTGACGAGCTGCTGACTCGGCTGGGCTTGAAAAAATAATCCCGAGGTACGGTCGATGAACACAAAACAGTCTGTTGCTCAACTCGCCGTACCGCACCGCAAGCGCCTTTCATCCACTGTGGTGGTGGCGCTGTTACTTTGTGTGGTTGCTGGCGCGGTGATAATTAATGCCGCTGATTTTCCAGCAACTGCCATTGAAACGGATCCCGGTGCAAGTGCCTTCCCTACTTTCTATGCCTGCGCTCTGATTGTGCTCGCTGTCTTACTGGTGATACGCGATCTTTTGCTGGCAAAACCAGTCCCTTGCGCCAACGCACAGGAAAAACCGGCATTCAGGAAAACGGCAACAGGAATTGCGGCAACCGCGTTTTATATTGTGGCGATGAGCTACTGCGGTTATCTCATTACTACTCCTGTTTTCCTCATCGTCATTATGACGTTGATGGGCTACAGGCGATGGGTACTCACACCGGGTATTGCGCTGCTGTTAACGGCAATCCTCTGGTTGCTGTTTGTCGAAGCGTTACAGGTGCCATTGCCTGTCGGCACATTTTTCGAATAACAGGGGCCTGCAATGTTTGAAAGTGAACTTTTAACTCAGGGGTTTTCGACATTACTCAATAATCCTCAGGCGCTGCTGTTTGCCACGTTTGGAGTGATGCTGGGTATTGTAATTGGCGCTCTGCCTGGTCTGACAGCGACTATGGGTGTGGCGATTTTGCTGCCTTTCACCTACGGCATGGAGCCTGTTTCTGGCTTGTTGATGATTTGCGGTGTCTTTTTTGGTGGTGTGTATGGTGGTTCTATCACCGCAATTTTGCTCAAAATTCCCGGTACGCCTGCCGCCGCTGCCACCGCCATTGACGGATATGAGCTGACGAAGCAGGGAAAAGCCGGGCTGGCGTTAAGTGCCGCCACGTTCTCTTCTTTTAGCGGTGGAACGCTCAGCATTATCGTATTGATGTTTCTCTCTCCGGTACTTGCCAGTTGGGCGCTGAAATTTAGTGCCTCGGAGTCCTTCGCCCTGGCAACCTTCGGGCTAAGTATTATTGCCAGTATTTCCGGTGAGTCACTGACTAAGGGGCTGATTGCCGGGGTTGGCGGATTACTGATCGCAACGATAGGCCTCGATCCGATGGGCGGTTTTCCACGCTTTACGGGCGGGTTTGTGGAACTGATGAATGTGCCATTTATCCCGGTGATGATTGGCCTGTTTGCTGCTTCAGAAGCGTTCCGTTCTATGGAACAAAATCAGCATATTCGTCAGAGCGCGAAAGTGGCTATTGGCAGTCTGTTACTGCCCTGGCAAACACTACGCCGCATCACATTAACCATTTTGCGCTCATCAGGATTAGGGGTTTTTATCGGCATGATCCCCGGTGCGGGGGCGGATATTGCGGCTTTTGTTGCCTATAACGAAACTCGTCGTTTCAGTAAGACACCAGAAAACTTTGGTAAGGGTGAGATTAAGGCGGTGGCCTCCTGTGAAGCAGGCGCAAATGGCTGCACAGGTGGCGCGTTGTTACCTATGCTGACGCTGGGGATTCCAGGCGATGCGGTAACTGCCATCATGCTGGGCGCGTTAACGTTACAAGGGATGCAGCCAGGCCCACTGATGTTTACCGACCACGGCGATATGGTTTATACGTTATTTGTCGGCATGATCTTCTGTTACTTCATGCTGCTAGTTCTTGGACTGCTCTCTTTGAAAGTCATCGGTAACGTGGTGAAAATTCCCGGCAATATTCTCACACCGATGATCCTCGCACTTTGTGTGGTCGGGACTTATGCGTTGAACAATAGCCTGTTTGATGTTGGCATTATGCTGATTGCAGGCGTGGTGGGCTATTTCATGCAAAAAGGGGGATATCCGGCATCACCCGTAGTGCTGGCATTGATTATGGGGCCAATGGCGGAAAGTAATTTTCGCCGTGCGCTGTCGCTTTCAGGGGGGTCACTCGACTTCCTGTATACCCGACCGATAACCCTGGCATTGCTGACACTGGCAGCCTTTACGCTACTGACGCCAATAATACGCAAAATTATGCGCTTACGGCGTCAGTAATTGATATCGCTCCCCGACGTTGGGGAGCGTTTTTTTATTTCAGCAGACGACGCGCCGCTTCCACAACGATTTTCACCGCATGGCTTTCGGTTTGTTTCATCGTCTCAGCATTCGGGATCTCTTGCTGGGTACGATTGACGATAACGCCCGCCACCATACCCGCACGCAGGCCCTGGCTTGCACACATGGTCAGCAGGGTTGCAGATTCCATTTCATAGTTCATTACGCCCATCGCCTGCCACTCTTCCATCGAACCTTTAAAGTGGCGCACAACACGACCAGAGTAAGTGTCGTAGCGTTCCTGGCCTGGGTAGAAGGTGTCAGAAGAAGCCGTCACGCCAACGTGAGTGGTTGCACCAATTGACTTCGCCGCTTCAACCAGCGCGGTCGTACATTCGAAATCTGCGACAGCCGGGAACTCCAGCGGAGCGAAGTGCAGGCTCGCGCCATCCAGACGAACAGACGCCGTGGTAACCAGGACATCACCCACATTAATATGCGGCTGGATAGCGCCCGTTGTACCGATACGCAGGAAGGTGCGAATGCCCAGCTGTGCCAGCTCTTCAACTGCAATAGAGGTAGACGGGCCGCCGATACCGGTAGAGCAGACGATAACAGGTTTACCATCCAGCTCTGCACGCCAGGTGGTGAATTCGCGGTGAGATGCCAGCTTAACCGGCTTATCCATCAGCGCGGCGATCTTTTCCACACGATCCGGGTCGCCAGGGACGATGGCAAGCGTAGCCCCTTGTAAATCGTTTTTAGTGAGGCCGAGATGAAAAACATCAGACTTGGACATATACAACTCCTCTGTGAATCGGTTTAGTCAGAAGAAGCAAAAAGTCACTTTACCGAAGGGTTTAACATTTTTTCGTGACACTCATCACCTTGATGCAAATGCGTTGCATAAATTTACCCAGCAAAAGTGATGCGAATCACATAAATCACTCTTCATTCTGCATGACTGCATAAAAGATGAGCCGATTCAGGCAATGTGATTTGTTGCATGCTGACTATAGTTAACATTGCGCAACATTTTTATAAGGGTACGGAGAATACCATGGCAACAACACAACAATCTGGATTTGCACCTGCTGCATCGCCTCTCGCTTCGACCATCGTTCAGACCCCGGACGACGCGATTGTGGCGGGCTTCACCTCTATCCCTTCACAAGGGGATAACATGCCTGCTTACCATGCCAGACCAAAGCAGAGCGATGGCCTACTACCAGTGGTCATTGTAGTGCAGGAAATTTTTGGCGTGCATGAACATATCCGCGATATTTGTCGCCGTCTGGCGCTGGAGGGGTATCTGGCTATCGCACCTGAACTTTACTTCCGCGAAGGCGATCCGAATGATTTTGCCGATATCCCTACGCTGCTTAGCGGTCTGGTAGCAAAGGTGCCTGACTCGCAAGTGCTGGCCGATCTCGATCATGTCGCCAGTTGGGCGTCACGCAACGGCGGTGATGTCCATCGTTTAATGATCACCGGATTTTGCTGGGGTGGGCGCATCACCTGGCTGTATGCTGCGCATAACCCGCAACTGAAAGCGGCGGTGGCATGGTACGGCAAGCTGACGGGCGATAAGACGCTAAATTCACCGAAACAGCCTGTTGATATCGCAACCGATCTTAACGCTCCGGTTCTCGGCTTATATGGCGGCCAGGATAACAGCATTCCGCAGGAGAGCGTTGAAACCATGCGCCAGGCGCTGCGGGCTGCTAATGCGAAAGCAGAGATTATCGTCTACCCGGATGCCGGGCATGCATTCAACGCCGATTATCGCCCGAGCTATCATGCTGAGTCGGCGAAAGATGGCTGGCAGCGAATGCTGGAGTGGTTTAAGCAGTATAGTGTTAAAAAGTAACGCCATAGCCGCTAAATCTGATGATTAAGCTCACACAATTTCAACGATTTTTTTAATCTCAAAACCATACAGCATCAAAAAATTTGTTGCTGTATGCCACTCTTTGACTCCCTTCACATTCGTCATCACACCACCTGTTGAATGCAAAAATTTCGTTGCTGTGCGGCAAACTTTTTTCCTGTTTTATGCCGCTTTTCTCCTGAATACTCGCTCTCAGAACAACTGGATCGTTTAAACATCAGACAGGAGATTTACCATGACGCAATCCATTTTTCAGGCTCAACCCTTTGAATTACCTTTTGATCCGCGCACAACTGCACTGGTCATGATCGACATGCAGCGTGACTTTGTCGAAGCAGGGGGCTTCGGTGAGGCACTGGGCAATGATGTTTCACTGGTACGCACGGCTATCGCACCATGTACAGAGGTGCTGGCAGCCGCACGTCAAAAAGGAATTATGGTTATTCATACTCGTGAAGGCCATCGTGCAGACTTAAGCGACTGCCCGCCAGCCAAACTGACGCGCGGCGGAAAAACCTTTATTGGTGAACCAGGACCGATGGGACGCATTCTGGTCAGAGGTGAAGCGGGTCATGACATCATTCCTGAACTGTACCCAGTGACAGGCGAACCGGTGATTGATAAGCCCGGTAAAGGCGCTTTTTATCAAACCGACTTACATCTGATTTTGCAAAACCACGGTATCAAGACGCTGATAGTTTGTGGTGTAACAACCGAAGTTTGCGTAACCACCACCGTGCGCGAAGCAAATGACCGTGGCTATGAATGCATTATCCCGGAAGATTGTGTCGGCTCATATTTCCCGGAATTCCAGAAATATGCCCTCGAGATGATCAAAGCACAAGGTGCCATTTTCGGTTGGGTGAGTGATTCCAAAGCCATTATTGCAGGTCTGGAAGGCTAACGCCGATGGTACAGGTGACGCTTTGCGCATCATCGTTGGGATATCTTTTCCCGCAAAATGAAACGCAAGATTTACGTCTGCATAGTGCTTTTAAACATGCGGTAAATCTGTATTCAGAAGCGGGAACATTCATCACTCTGTTGTGTGCGCAAACGTATCTGAATCTCCCTGATGCCGCCAGAGTCAACCTGCCTGAGAATTGGGACTGGCGAAGAGAGATTGCCCATTCAGATCCCATTCAGTTAACCCCAGGCTTGTTACAAACACCTCGCTTTTGCGTGGTGCTTCATAACACAACACTTTGGCAACCGCCATTTGTGGGGGGAATGCTGACACTTGAGGCATTCCCTTTGGTTTTCCAGCACTACCCAACGATGGCATCGCAACGGCTTTTATTTTGTCTGGAGCATAACGTTCAAAGCACATTGCACCTGCCGGATAGTCTCACGCACCAGGGATTAGCGATTATGGAACATCCAGATGCACTGGAACGCCAGGTGCCACAACTGATCGGCTTTGGTAAAGGCTTAACGCCCGATGGAGATGACTATTTGTTGGGCTATCTGGCAGCGCTCTGGTTATGGCAACTCCCTGCAACACTTGCCGATCATCAATACCGGTTGCAGCAGGCAATTGATCAACATGCGCACAACACCACGGATATCAGTCGTCATTATCTGGAGCGTGCGCTTCAGGGGCATTTTTCAGAACCGATTTGCCAGTTACTCGCACAACTGGTTGGGGGCGCATCGGAAATGACAATCGCATCCTGTGCAGAACAGGTCATGCAATTTGGCGCAACGTCAGGAGTAGATTGCCTTGCAGGAATGCTGCATGGCTTTCGAACCCTGAACACCATGAATTGATTTCAACCTTTTCTCCCGTAGCCCATTTATGGCGCTACACGGGGATGCTTTGCCCGAATTTTGCTATCGGGCGGAATAAAACAGGCGTAACAGCATGAAAGTTAAATATAAAGTTTTCAGCAATCTTTATCAGGACTCGGTTTCTCTGATGCAGATTTCCGCGCAAATCAGTAAGTTGCCCGGTATTCAACAGGCCTCGGTCGTCATGGGAACACCCAATAATCTCGAACAATTGCGCGATGCGGGTCTGGGTAACGAAATCAACGCCAGTCCCAATGATTTAGTGATTGCAGTCATGGGTGAAGAAGATATTTGCAATGAAGCACTGATACTGGCCCAGCAACGTCTGACCAGCAAACCCGATGATGAA
Source organism: Escherichia sp. 94.0001 (assembly GCF_013369155.2). Taxonomy (NCBI): domain Bacteria; kingdom Pseudomonadati; phylum Pseudomonadota; class Gammaproteobacteria; order Enterobacterales; family Enterobacteriaceae; genus Escherichia; species Escherichia sp. 94.0001. The sequence goes on from NZ_JABWMS020000035.1 coordinate 27,401, forward strand.
ACGGATAGTGGCATTAAAACACCGGAAAATGTCAGCCTGGAAATGGCACTGGAAGCCGACACCGAAGCCAACCTGGCACTCATTTCTGTACCGGGAGACTACGCCGCCGCCGAAGCAATTAAAGCGTTAAACCTCGGAATGAACGTGATGATGTTCAGCGATAACGTCAGTATCGGGCAGGAAAAATCCATCAAAACACTTGCCCGAGAACGTCAGCGCATCGTAATGGGACCTGATTGTGGAACCGCCATTGTTAACGGCATTCCGTTAGGCTTCGCTAATGTGGTGAAACGCGGAGCAATTGGTGTTATTGGCGCGTCAGGCACCGGGCTACAGGAAGTGACTTGCCGAATCGACCAGCTCGGAGCGGGTATTTCTCAGGCGTTGGGAACAGGCGGGCATGATCTCAGTGAAGAGATTGGTGGAATATCGATGCTCTTCGCTTTAGATGCGCTGGCGCAAGACGATGAAACTCGCGTGATTGTGCTTATTTCAAAACCGCCTTCACCGATCGTTGCCCGGGCTATTCTGGAGCGCGCCGAGGCTTGTGGAAAACCCGTGGTGGTGAATTTCCTCGGTGCGAATCCGCATGATCTGGCACGTCCCAATATCACCGCTGCCGCCACACTTGCCAGCGCCGCAAATATCGCCGTGGCAGTACTGAATGATCAGCCACTTCCGACTGTCGAGACCGAGATTTCCTGCGACGATCTCACAATGTTACAAAACGCCTGCCAGCGTCTGCCAGCCCATCGCCAGGCGATACGCGGTGTTTTCGCCGGAGGAACCTTCTGTTACGAAGCGCAACTTATCTGCCAGCAAAAGGGATTCAGCGCCGCCTCCAATACGCCAGTTGCGGGTAATCGTACTCTGGCAAATATCTGGCAAAGCAAAGGTCACACGCTGATCGATATGGGCGACGATGATTTCACCCGTGGCAAACCGCATCCAATGATCGACCCGACTCTGCGCAATCAACGTCTGCTCAACGAACTCAACGACTCACACACTGCCGTCGTGTTATTCGACCTGGTACTTGGTTATGGCGCTTCCGCTACGCCTGCCAGCGAATTACTGGACCAACTTTCACACATCGACATGAATAACGCACCGTTGCTGATTGCGCACGTTTGCGGAACGGAAGCTGATCCGCAAATACGCAGTCAGCAGATAAGCGCACTACAAAATGCGGGCATCATCATTGCCAGCAGCAATGCACAGGCGGCGCTATGGGCCAGCGCCGTTGCGCAGACTCAGTTGCAGAAAAAGGGGCTAAACGCATGAATACCTTATTTAATCAGCCTTTGAAGGTCGTGAACGCGGGACTACACAGTTTTGCTGACAATATTCAACATGCCGGGGGAAGCGCAATTGCACTCAACTGGCAGCCACCAGCACAAGGCGATATTGACGCTGGATTGGATCTGGCATCGTTGCTACGTCATCCACTAGTAGAAAATGCCAATCAAATCGCCATGACACGTTATCTCGAAGCACAACCCGTGCTGGTGGATGTCATGCTCGCTAAAGAGGCCATTCCAGCAATGGCTGAACAAAAACGTATTTTGCACTCTGGCCCGCCGATTGCCTGGGAAGAGATGTGTGGTCCGGTAAAAGGGGCGATTATTGGTGCCATGCTGTACGAAGGTTGGGCCACCAGCCAGCAAGACGCTGAAAACCAGATAAACACAGGCGAAATCGACCTTGCCCCTTGTCATCATTATCACGCGGTTGGACCAATGGCAGGCATCATCAGCCCGTCGATGCCGTTATGGGTGGTAGAAAACAAAACCAACGGCCACCGTACTTTTAGCAATTTCAATGAAGGTCTGGGTAAGGTTCTCCGTTTTGGTGCCAATAACGATGAAGTTCTCAATCGTCTGGCCTGGATGCGCGATGAACTGGCACCGGCAATGAAAGCAGCAATCGCACAACACGGCGAGCTGGAACTCAAGCCATTAATGGCGCAGGCGCTGCATATGGGGGATGAAGTTCATAACCGCAATGCTGCCGCTACCGGTTTGCTGATTAAGCGCCTGCTCCCGGCATTGCTGGCCTGCTCTCTTCCACAGGAACATATCCAGCGCGTCGTGGCATTTATCACCAGTAACGATCACTTCTTCCTCAATCTGTCGATGGCTGCCTGTAAAGCGATGATGGATGCCGCCGCCAATGTACCGTTCAGTTCAATGGTTACGGTGATGGCGCGTAACGGGGTGAATTTTGGTATTCGGCTTTCCGGTACTGGCGATCGCTGGTTCCAGGCTCCTGCCAATGCAGTTGAAGGTCTGTTCTTCCCCGGATTTGGCGTCGACGATGCCGCTGCTGACCTGGGTGATAGCGCAATTACCGAAACCGCAGGTGTGGGTGGCTTCGCGATGGCGTCATCTCCAGCGATCGTCAAATTTGTGGGAGGCACCCCTGCTGATGCCACCAATAACAGCCGTCGGATGCAAGCAATCACCCTCGGCGGTAACCCCGCATTTACACTTCCGGCCCTCAATTTTTCCCCAACCGCAGCAGGGATTGATGCGCGTAAAGTGACCGATCGCGGCATCTTACCGGTCATCAATACGGGTATCGCCCACAAACAAGCAGGGGTCGGGCAAATTGGTGCCGGGATCACCACTGCGCCGATGGCCTGTTTTGTCGCCGCTGTACGTGCACTGGCTGAGATCGTCGCAAAGGAGAACCATCATGGTTAAGCCACTGGCTGTTGTCGCAGTTGGCGGCAATGCGCTCATTCAGGACGAGCAACGCAATAGTATTCCCGATCAATATGTTGCAGTGATGGAAAGCGTGCAGCATATCGTTGATATGGTTGAAGCCGGATGGGACCTGGTGCTTACCCACGGTAATGGCCCGCAGGTGGGCTTTATTCTGCGCCGCTCTGAACTCGCCAGTAACGAAGTTTCTCCGGTTCCACTTGATTACGCCGTGGGTGATACACAAGGTGCAATTGGCTACATGTTCCAGAAAGCGCTGCATAACGAATTGGCTCGCCGTGGCATAAACAAACCGGTAATTGCGCTGGTGACACAAACGCGAGTCAGCCCACATGACGATGCTTTCACCAGCCCCAGTAAACCGATTGGCGCGTTTCTCGATGAAGCAACGGCCCTACAACGCCAACAGCAACTCGGCTGGACGCTGATGGAGGACGCCGGGCGTGGTTGGCGGCGTACAGTTCCCTCTCCTACGCCACTGGAAATTATTGAGCACGACACCATCGCTCACCTGGTGCGCCAGGGATATCTGGTTATTGCCTGCGGCGGTGGCGGTATTCCGGTGGTGCGAGACGGACAACAACTGAAAGGTGTGGAAGCCGTGATCGATAAAGATCTGGCCTCCGCGCTGCTCGCCAGTCAGTTAGGCGCAGATCTGCTGGTGATCCCCACCGGTGTAGAAAAAGTGGCGATTAACTTTGGTACAACACAACAACAGTGGCTCGACGCTATCAGCGTTGCCGAAGCGCAAACGCTGTTACGGGAAGGTCAGTTTGGTGTCGGCAGTATGCAGCCCAAAGTGGAAGCCATTGTTGATTTCATCAATGCCAGCCAACAACAAGGCAAACAGGCCAGCGGCCTGATTACTTCACCGCAAACCATAAAAGCAGCCCTTTCGCATCAGAGCGGCACATGGATAACCCTTTAATTCTCTGGAGAACTCAATGACTACAACACTTTTAGCCGTTAACGGAACGCTGATGCGTGGCCTAGAACTCAACCCAAATATGCAAAAAGCGGGCGGCATTTTTGTCCGTGAAGACCGAACTGACGCCCATTACAGGTTGTGGAGTATTAACGATCGTCATCCGGGAATGATTCGCGTGAATGAAGGTGGAACACACGTCGACGTAGAAATTTGGCAATTACCACTGGCCAGTTTTGCCGCTCTGTTAATGAGCGAACCCGCTGGGCTGGCAATTGGCAAAATCAAACTTGCCGATGGTAGCGAAGTGCTGGGCGTACTGGCAGAAAACTGGCTGACCGAAGGCCAACGGGAAATTACAGAACTGGGTAGCTGGCGCAAATACACCGGGCATTTTCATACTGTGTAACGCGCATTTTTAAAGGGAACATACTATGCGTAAAAAAGAAGAGAATCTGAATACAGCATCAGGATTGCGTATTGCCATGATTTTACTGGGTATTGCCGTCACACCTGTGCTGTTGTCATCCTCAAGCCTCGGCAATCAACTTTCCAGCGGCAGTTTAATTAGCGTCGTATTGTTAGGCGGCGTCATTCTGACCTTACTTTCAGCCATCACCATTAGCGTGGGAGAAAAAGCCCGCCTGCCAACGTATGGCATTGTGAAATATTCGTTTGGCGAAAAAGGGGCCATCGCCATTAACATTTTGATGGCGATAAGTCTGTTCGGCTGGATTGCCGTTACCGCCAATATGTTTGGTCATTCGGTACATGACTTACTGGCTCAACATGGACTGGAAGTTCCACTAGCACTGTTAGTGGCTGCTGGCTGTGTCATTTTTGTCGCCTCTACAGCATTTGGTTTTGCCGTTCTGGGAAAAATTGCCCAGGTTGCCGTGCCGGTTATCGCGCTGGTGCTGTGTTACATCCTCTATGTGGCAACCCATACCGAAGTGGCAGCACCAGCGGTGATTGTGGAGATGAATACGGGTGTCGCCGTTTCCACCGTTGTTGGCACCATTATTGTGCTGGTTGCCACACTGCCTGATTTCGGTAGTTTTGTGCATAACCGCAAACATGCGCTGATTGCCGCAGGCGTGACGTTTCTGGTTGCCTACCCTCTGCTCTACTGGGCGGGAGCAACGCCGAGCGCCATTAGTGGTCAGGGATCTTTACTGGGTGCGATGGCGGTATTCGGTGCGGTTCTGCCCGCGGCGCTGTTGTTGATTTTCGCCTGCGTCACCGGTAACGCGGGCAATATGTTCCAGGGCACGCTGGTGGTTTCCACACTGCTTACCCGCTTTCCCAAATGGCAGATTACCGTGGCGCTGGGTATCCTTTCCGCCATCGTAGGCAGTCTGGATATTATGGCGTGGTTTATTCCGTTTCTGCTGTTCCTGGGTATCGCCACGCCACCCGTTGCCGGAATTTATATCGCTGACTTTTTCCTTTATCGCCGTAATGGCTATCAAGAGTCAGTGTTAGCCCAGGAGTCACAGATTAAAGTGCTGACATTCGCAGCATGGATCATAGGTGCAGCGGTTGGCTTTATGACCGTAAAAGGCTTATTCACCCTGACGACAATCCCTTCGGTAGACTCGATTCTGGTGGCATGTATCGCGTATGCGATTCTCAGTCGGGCAAGTCAACGCCGCTAATTCCTGGGTATACTCAGGCAATGATTACGGCTGAATCTGGAGAGATTCAGCCACTTTACCACTGACCAGGGAGCCTATGTTCATCTCAGACGAAACGCTTCGTGTTATTCATCTGGTCGCCAGACACCAGAGCATTACCACCGCAGCCGAACAGTTAAATAAAGTCCCTTCCGCCATCAGTTACACCATCAAGAAAGTGGAAGAGAGCCTGGGCGTTGAACTGTTCATTCGTAAGGGACGCTATATTGAATTATCTCCGGCGGGGAGTTACTTCATCGAACATAGCAAAACTATTCTGGGCGACCTGGAAGCATTAAAGCGCAACACAGTGCTGATTCACGATGGTATTGAACGTGAACTGACAATTGCGGTGAACAATATTATTCCTGGTGATTTGCTGGTGGCATTTATTCGAGATTTTGAACGGCAATTCACATCAACAACACTGACGGTAGATCTTGAGGTATACAACGGCTGCTGGGATGCGCTGTACAGTAAGCGTGCTGATCTGGTCTACGGTGCTCCTCATGCAGTACCAAGCAGTGAAGGCATCATTAGCGAACCGGTCGGACAAATGGAATGGGATTTTGTCGTCAGCCCACTCCACCCACTGGCAGCGAAGCGGCATCCATTAGAAAACAGTGAATTGCGTCATTATCCAGCGGTTTGTATCCGCGATACCTCCGTTAACTTCCCCCCGATGCAAGCCTGGCTGTTGGAAGGACAAAAACCGATTTTTGTTCCTGACTTCGCTACGGCAATCGCCTTAATAGAACAAAACGTCGGTATTGGTTATATTCCACATCATCTGGCATTACCGTTATTGAACAGCGGTAAATTGCTTAAAAAGCCAATGCGCGAACATAAACACGCCACCAAGTTATTTCTTGCCGCTCGTTCCGATGGTATGGGCAAAGCCTGTCAGTGGTGCATAGAATATTTAAGAAATCCGCAATTAATTTTCTGTTCCTGAAGATCCACATCATACCTGGCATACATAGCAAAATGGCTTCCGGTGTTGGAAGCCATTATTGTGCTGCAATTTACAATGACTCGTTAATACTCATCACCCCCGACGCAAATTCTGCGCCGCCTGCACCATGTTCGCCAGTGCCGCGCGGGTTTCTGGCCAGCCGCGCGTTTTCAGACCACAGTCCGGGTTGACCCACAGACGCTCTGCCGGAATGCGTTTTGCCGCTTTCTTCAGCAGGGCTTCAATCCATTCCACGCTCGGTACGTTTGGCGAGTGAATGTCATAGACGCCAGGACCGATTTCATTTGGATAATCAAACTCTTCAAACGACTCCAGCAACTCCATGTCGGAACGCGAGGTTTCGATTGTGATGACGTCTGCGTCCAGCGCCGCAATCGAATCCATGATGTCGTTGAACTCGCAGTAACACATGTGAGTGTGGATTTGCGTGTCATCTTTCGCTACGGCAGCGTTGATACGGAAAGCCTCCACGCCCCACTGGAGATAGGCATCCCAGTCGCTGCGACGCAGCGGTAAACCTTCGCGTAGCGCCGGTTCATCAATCTGGATGATGCCAATTCCAGCGGCTTCCAGATCGGCCACTTCATCACGAAGCGCCAGCGCAATTTGTTTGGCGATGGTTTCACGGCTGACATCTTCACGCGGGAACGACCAGCAGAGAATGGTCACCGGGCCAGTCAGCATCCCTTTCACCGGTTTATCAGTCAGAGATTGCGCATACTTCGCCCACTCCACGGTAATCGGTGCCGGGCGGCTAACGTCACCAATAACAATCGGTGGCTTCACGCAACGGGAACCATAGCTCTGTACCCAACCGTTTTGCGTAAAGACAAACCCGTCGAGGTGCTCGCCAAAGTATTCCACCATGTCATTACGCTCGGCCTCACCATGCACCAGCACATCCAGACCCAGACGTTCCTGCTCAACAATGGCCTGCTTGATATGTTCTGCAATGCCCGTACGATAGTTGTTGGCGTCGAGATTACCCTTTTTGAAATCCAGACGCAGGGTACGGATTTCTGTGGTTTGCGGGAAAGAGCCAATCGTGGTGGTCGGCCAGGCTGGCAGTTTAAAACGCGCACGCTGGGCTTCAGCACGCACTTCATAAACGTTCGCACGCTGGCTGTCCTGGGCTGTGATCGCCGCCAGACGCTTTTCTACCGCCGGATTATGTACACGAGTAGAGTGGCGACGCGCCTGAATCGGAGCGCTCCACTCTGCCAGCGCTGCCGTATCACCACTGTTCAGCGCATCGCGCAGCAATGCCAGTTCATGGCATTTTTGCAGAGCGAAGGCAAACCAGCTTTTCACTTCTGCATCAAGACGCGTTTCAACACTCAGGTCGATAGGGCTGTGCAGCAATGAGCAGGAAGATGCCACCCACAAATCACGTTTGCCGACAATGTCCTTAATTTGCGCATATTTCTCGGTAAGATCGGCGCGCCAGACGTTACGACCATTGATAAGACCCGCAGACAGCAGCCAGTCAGAAGGCAGACGCTTGTGCAGTTCAGCAACGTCATCTTTACCATGTACGAGATCGACATGCAGACCCTGAACAGGCAGCGCAGTAATGGTGTGGAGGTTTGGCGTTACGCCTTCAAAATAGGTGGTCAGCAGCAGTTTCACCTGGCCCTGGAGCGCGTCGTAAGCGGGTTTATAGGCGTCCAGCCACGCCTGCGGCAGTTCCAGCACCAGCGCGGGTTCGTCGATCTGTACCCACTCAATGCCGCGTTTTGCCAGTTCTGCCAACACTTGCTGATAAACCGGCAGAATGTCGTTTAGCAGGCTCAGGCGATCAAACTGTTCACCTTTCACTTTACCCAGCCACAGGTAGGTAACCGGTCCCAGCAGCACGGGCTTGACCTTGTGGCCCAGCGCCAGCGCCTCGTCCACTTCCTCCAGCAGCTGCGTCCAGGTCAGTTTGAACTGTTGGCCTTTAACGAACTCCGGCACCATGTAGTGATAGTTGGTGTTAAACCATTTGGTCATTTCCGCTGCCGCCGCAGGTTCGCCAGTCGGTGCACGTCCACGACCAATACGGAACAGAGTGTCGATATCTACCGAACCATCTTTGTTCTGGTGACGCGCCGGAACGTTACCCAGCAGCAGACTGGTGGTCAGTACATGATCGTACCAGGCAAAATCGCCCACCGGCAGCAGGTCGATACCCGCTTGCTTTTGTTGATCCCAGTGACGAGCACGCAGTTCACGCCCTACTGCCAGCAGTTCTTCACGCGTGGTGTTCCCGGCCCAATAACTCTCTTGCGCTTTTTTCAGCTCGCGACGCAGGCCAACGCGAGGGAAACCGAGGGTGTGATTAAATATTGTCATTTTTCTTCCTCTAATTATATGTAAATCCTATGGATTTTGAATTTAGGGAAGGCGGCAAGTTTATTCATCCCCGGGAGCTTACTGAAGTAAGTGACCGGGGTGAAGAAACGCAGCCAACGCACCATAAATTTAAAAGACGAAGGATTTTAGCCGTCCAGATGTTTACACATCCATAATTGGCGGTTACTGTATATTCCTCAAGCGCAAATTATTCATGCCGAAGTGAAGGACTTTCATGATCGAAGTAAAACACCTGAAAACGCTACAAGCGTTGCGGAACTGCGGCTCACTCGCAGCCGCTGCGGCGACGTTGCATCAAACGCAATCCGCCCTGTCTCACCAGTTTAGCGATCTGGAACAACGCCTTGGCTTCCGGCTATTTGTGCGTAAAAGCCAGCCGCTTCGGTTTACACCGCAGGGAGAAATCCTGTTGCAACTGGCGAATCAGGTGCTGCCGCAAATCAGCCAGGCACTGCAAGCCTGCAATGAACCGCAGCAGACGCGCCTGCGCATTGCCATTGAGTGCCATAGCTGTATTCAGTGGCTGACGCCCGCGTTAGAAAATTTCCATAAGAACTGGCCGCAGGTGGAGATGGATTTTAAATCGGGCGTGACGTTTGACCCGCAGCCCGCGTTGCAGCAGGGTGAGCTGGATCTGGTGATGACCTCCGATATTCTGCCGCGCAGTGGCCTGCATTATTCGCCGATGTTCGATTATGAAGTGCGTCTGGTGTTGGCACCTGACCATCCACTGGCGACAAAAACGCGAATCACGCCGGAAGATCTCGCCAGCGAGACGCTGTTAATTTATCCGGTGCAGCGTAGCCGACTGGATGTCTGGCGGCATTTTCTTCAGCCCGCAGGCGTTAGCCCGTCACTGAAAAGCGTCGATAACACCTTGTTGTTGATTCAGATGGTTGCCGCACGGATGGGCATCGCTGCGCTACCGCACTGGGTGGTGGAGAGTTTTGAACGCCAGGGTCTGGTGGTCACCAAAACCCTGGGCGAAGGCTTGTGGAGCCGACTGTACGCCGCCGTGCGCGATGGCGAGCAGCGTCAGCCGATTACAGAAGCGTTTATTCGTTCAGCGCGCAATCACGCCTGCGATCATCTGCCGTTTGTGAAGAGCGCGGAGCGACCCACTTACGATGCACCCACAGTGAGGCCAGGATCACCAGCGCGCCTGTAATAAACGTTGGCCAGTGCGGCTGTTGGTGCCAGATAGCCAGGTTAACCAGCAGCCCTGCCGGAACGTGCATATTATTCATAATGCCCAGCGTTCCGGCGTCCACCTGCGTCGCGCCGTAGTTCCACATAAAGTAGCCAATTCCGGAGGCCACCACGCCAAGAAACACCAGAATGCCCCATTGCAGCGTGGTTTGCGGCATTTTCTGCGCATTTCCCAGCAAAAACCATGCAATCACTGCCACCAGAAACGCGCCAAGATAGAACCACGCAAAGGCGTTATGCTGTGGCATCGGACGAGTTTCCATCAGGCGTTTGTAACCCACCATGCCGATGGCAAAAGTGATATTGGAGAGTTGCACCAGCAGCAGGCCAGTCCAGAAGTGGTCGGTGACCTGATCATAGCGAATAATCCCGGCACCAATCACCGCCAACAAGGCGCTAAAAGCATAACCCCAGCGCAGACGGCGCTGACTCATGATGTCATAAATCAGCGTGATGTAGAGCGGCGTCAGTACGGTGAACAGCAACAATTCGGAGACCGTCAGGTAGAGATAGGCGCGGAAACTCAGCATATACATCACGCCGAGCTGCATCGCGCCCACCAGCATATACAGGCCGACCGTTTTCAGGCTATTGCCACGGGTACGCAGAAACGGCAGAAAAACGAGTGCCGCCAGGCCAACGCGCACCAGCACCGCAAAATAGCTGTCGACGTGCCCCGCAAGGTACTCGCCATAAAAGCTAAAGGAGAAGGCCCACAGAATCGTGGTGATGATAAGTAGCGCCACAATGGAAAACTCTTTGATTAACGAGTATCCATTGTAGCGAAGTATCAGGTTGACAACTGTTTAATATTTGCTCAAGTGTGTGCGTTTTTACTCATCGTCCAACGTTACCCGCTGCAACGAAAAGTAGTTGATTAATAATGGATTCACGCGCGCTCTCCACGCTCAGATTGCAGTACTCGGGGTCGAGAGCCAGTTTCATAAAAGGCGCGTGCCAGTCTTGTTCTCTTTTTTCAAAAACCACTTCAGCGACTTTATAGCCCGTCCAGCTACGATACAAATGCAAAACGTTATTCTCAAAATAGATAAACCATTTGTATTCCATCGCTGGAGGAATAAACCCCATTTCCAGATTACGCATTTGCGCTTCATCTAACGTCAAATTAAGCTCAACCCTCTGCCAGTCAACGGTAAATGCTTTGAGGTTATTCCAGCTTTGCTTCGTCGCTTTTGTCATGCGTATTCCCTGCCTGGTTTTTAAGTGCTCTCCCGCAATCAACGTAATGCGGGAGAGGCTGGCATTAACTGAGATAGAGCTTACGCAGATAATGCGGCACCGCATCTTCGGCGTTAGTACCAATCACTTCCAGCTCCGGATGCAGATCTTTCAGACGCTGGTGCGCACTGCCCATAATGCAGCCTTTACCTGCCATCGACAGCATTTCGGCGTCGTTCATCCCGTCACCAAAGGCAATACAATCTTTCAGACTGTAGCCCAGTTTCTTCGCCACCGCTTCCAGGGCATGGCCTTTTGAAACGCCGCCCGCCATCACTTCCAGACAAGTTAGGGTAGAGAAGCTGACGTTGACGCGATCGCCCCAACGAGCGTTGATTGCCTGCTCCAGCGGCAGCAGTTGTTCATGAGAATCACAGGTGAAGAACACTTTGCTGACGCCTTCCGGCTCCAGTAATCCTGGCTCATACAGCGCATATTTGAACACCGCCTCTTTAAAAAAGCGCATCTCTTCCGGGCGGTGGCGATTCATAAACCATTCGTCGTCGCGATAAACGTTAGTAATGATGTCCGGGTTGTCGTTGACCACGCCAAACAGGTCGCTGGCAATGTCGCGATCCAGGTTATGAGCAAAAATCAGATTGCCATCCAGATCGTGAACGCGCGCGCCATTGGAGGTAATCATGTAAGACTTAATCTCCAGATTATCGCGAATTTGCCCCACATCAACGTGGTGACGACCGGTCGCAAACACAAAGTTGATGCCGCGCGCGGTGAGCAGCTTCAGAGTTTCTTTGGCGTAAGGGGATAACGTATGGTCGGGAGAAAGTAACGTGCCATCTAAATCAGACGCAACAACCTGGTACATAAGAAATTTAAACCTCTGTAGAGCGGTTTCCGCTGGGTGAGTTATGCCTGTTGAAAAAATCAACAATGGCGTGGAGCGCGACTGAGCGCATTGCGTCCTTTTCAAAAAGGATCTCATGGTACGCACCTTTAATTACCAGCGGTCGTCCCCCTTCGACAGGATGGCCCGCAGCGGTGCGGAGTTCACAAAAACGGTCGTGCATGCGGTTATCCACCACGCGTTCCTCTTCAGCCTGTAAGAGAAGCGTTGGCGTGGCGTCATCACCCGCTCCGGCTAACACCTGTTCGCCAGCCAGAATACTTTCGCGTACCCAATGGTAGGTCGGCCCACCGACGCGAATCGTTGGGTCATCAGCATAGAAGCGTAAGTTACGTCGATATCGCTGTCTGCTGTGGGTCAGTACGTTGATAGCAAACGGCAACGCGCGCCAGCGCCCGGTGCCTATTGCATAGCCATCACGGAAACGTGGATGTGCTTCGGCCCAGTTAAGGATCTGCCGCGCCATAAATGACGGCATACGAATCACAATCCCAAACATTGGTGCAGTTAGCGCAATGGCGTCACATACACCTGGATGGCGTTGCAGAAATAACGTGGAGATCGCACCGCCCATCGAATGTGCCAGTATATAGCGCTTACGCCACGGACCGGGCTGGACCTCCTGTTGCCAGAATGCCGCCAGGTCATCGACATAATCATTAAAGCGATTAACATGCCCAAGATGCGGATCGGCTAACAGGCGACCGGAACGTCCCTGCCCGCGATGGTCGATGATTAAGACATCAAACCCCAAATGGAACAGGTCGTAGGCCAGTTCCGCATATTTTACGTAGCTCTCAATACGCCCCGGGCAGATGACTATCACCCGGTCATGGTGCTGTGCGCGAAAACGGACAAAGCGCACCGGAATGTCATCTACACCAGTAAACTCTGCTTCATCACGCTGACGCCAGAAATCAGTCAGCGGTCCCATGGTAAAAGCAGCAAACGCGTTTTCTCTTGTTTCCCAGTCTTTTTGCTGCTGAAACATCGGGTAATCTGCCTCTTAAACCACGTAAAATCGTTTTTTTAAGCGTGTCTGACACAACGCTGCGACAGTAGCGTATTGTGGCACAAAAATAGACACACCGGGAGTTCATCATGACCTTAGAATGGTGGTTTGCCTACCTGCTAACATCAATCATTTTAAGCCTGTCGCCAGGCTCTGGTGCAATCAACACCATGACCACCTCGCTCAATCACGGTTATCGTGGTGCGATGGCGTCTATTGTCGGTTTGCAGACGGGGCTGGCAATACATATTGTGCTGGTTGGCGTGGGTTTAGGAACGCTATTTTCCCGCTCAGTGATTGCGTTTGAAGTGTTGAAGTGGGCAGGTGCAGCTTACCTGATATGGCTGGGAATACAGCAGTGGCGCGCCGCTGGCGCAATTGATCTTAAATCGGTGGCCTCAACCCAATCGCGCCGACATTTGTTCCAACGCGCAGTGTTTGTGAATCTCACCAATCCCAAAAGTATTGTGTTTCTGGCGGCGCTCTTTCCGCAATTCATCATGCCGCAGCAGCCGCAACTGATGCAGTATATCGTGCTCGGCGTCACCACTATTGTGGTCGATATTATTGTGATGATCGGTTACGCCACACTTGCTCAACGGATTGCTCTATGGATTAAAGGACCAAAGCAGATGAAGGCGCTGAATAAGATTTTCGGCTCGTTGTTTATGCTGGTGGGAGCGCTGTTAGCATCGGCGAGACATGCGTGAAAAATAATGTCGGATGCGGCGTAAACGCCTTATCCGACTTACTCTGATGACGCGTCTGGCATCAACGCGAAATAATCAAATGAATACCAAATCCGGCAAATAACGCCCCGGCAAAACCATCAATCCACTTCGCCAGACGTTGATAACCACGGCGCATTTGCGGCAGGGCAAACAGGCTGGCAACGACGGTAAACCACGCCAGTGTTTCGATAATAATCAACGCGAAAATGCCCCAGCGCTCAGTGGTGCCGACGTTATCGCCGACAAACAGCGAGAATACCGAACCAAAGTAGATAATCGCTTTCGGATTGGCGAGATTGGTCAGTAAGCCTTTCAGGAAACTGCGCCCGCTTTTTGCCAGTTCTACCTGTGGCGCAGGCGCAGAAACGACCTCTTTTTTCAGTACGCTACGCAGCATCTGATAACCCATCCAGCAGAGATACAGGCCACCGCCCACCATAATCAGCGTATGCAGCCAGGCCATTTTTTCGATAATCAAATGCAGGCCAAGCAACGCGATCCCTGCCCAGACCATTACGCCGCAGGTAATGCCCAGCACGCCCATCATCGCTTCTTTGCGCGAACGGCTAACGGCAGTCTGGGAGACAAAAAAGAAATCGGGACCGGGGCTCATAAGCGCCACGATATGAACCATGGCGACGGTGAGGAATAACATCAACATACAATTGACTCGCGGGGAAATCGTTTACGGAGTCTTCATCCTGGCACTTTTTTATGCCGCTGACTACTCTTCGTCGTCGCCATCGACATGCGCACGGATAAGTGCCATAAACGGTTTGCCAAAGCGCTCCAGTTTGCGCATCCCAACGCCGTTAACGCTGAGCATTTCGCTGGCGGTGATTGGCATCTGTTCCGCCATCTCAATCAAGGTCGCGTCGTTAAACACCACATACGGCGGGACATTACTTTCATCAGCAATGGATTTACGCAGTTTGCGTAATTTGGCGAACAGTTTGCGATCGTAATTGCCACCGAACGATTTCTGCATCGCTTTCGGTTTGAGCGCCACAATACGCGGCACGGCAAGTTGTAAAGAGGATTCGCCGCGCAACACCGGGCGCGCGGCCTCTGTCAGTTGTAGGGCAGAATGCTGCGCAATATTTTGCGTCACCAGGCCGAGGTGAATCAGCTGGCGGATCACGCTGACCCAATGTTCATGGCTTTTATCGCGACCCATGCCGTAGACTTTCAGTTTGTCATGACCATAGTCGCGGATTCGCTGGTTATTGGCGCCGCGAATCACTTCCACTACATAGCCCATACCAAAACGCTGATTCACACGACCAATGGTGGAAAGCGCAATCTGCGCATCGGTTGAACCATCGTACTGTTTTGGCGGATCGAGGCAGATATCGCAGTTCCCGCACGGCTCCTGCCGCCCTTCGCCAAAGTAATTCAGCAGCACCAGACGACGACAGGTTTGCGCCTCAGCAAACGCGCCCATCGCATTGAGTTTATGACGTTCGATATCCTGCAACTGCCCCTGCGGTTTTTCTTCCAGGCAACGGCGCAGCCACGCCATATCGGCCGGATCGTAAAACAGCATCGCTTCCGCGGGCAGGCCATCACGCCCGGCGCGACCGGTTTCCTGATAATAGGATTCGATATTGCGTGGAATATCAAAGTGAACCACGAAGCGGACGTTAGGCTTGTTGATGCCCATGCCGAACGCTACCGTCGCCACCACAATTTGCAGGTCGTCGCGCTGGAATTTTTCCTGCACGTCCGCACGGACATCGTTTTCAAGCCCGGCGTGATAAGCCGCTGCGCTGATACCCTTGCTTTGCAGACGCGCGGCGGTGTCTTCTACTTTCGCACGACTATTACAGTAAATAATCCCCGACTTACCGCGTTGTTCCTGCACGTAGCGCATCAACTGATCGAGCGGTTTGAATTTCTCCATCAGCATGTAACGAATGTTCGGGCGATCAAAACTGCTGATTTGAATCAGCGGATCGTTCAGCCCCAGCAGGCGCACGATATCCTGCCGCGTGGTGTCGTCGGCGGTGGCGGTTAGCGCCATAAACGGCAGAGTAGGAAAACGCTGACGCAGCTGACCGAGCGCGGCGTATTCCGGGCGGAAATCGTGCCCCCATTGGGAGATACAGTGCGCTTCATCAACGGCTAATAACACCGGATTCCAGTGCGCCAGATGCTCAAGAAAGTTATCCAGCATCAGGCGTTCCGGCGCGATATACAGCAGGCGGATTTGCCCGGTGCGGCAGCCTGTCATTACTTCAAGCTGCTGCTCGCGGGTTTGCGTCGAGTTAAGGCACGCCGCCGCCACGCCGTTGGCCTGTAGCTGATCCACCTGATCTTTCATCAACGAAATCAGTGGTGAAACAACTACGGTAAGACCGTTTAGCAGTAAGGCAGGAATTTGATAGCAAAGGGATTTTCCGCCACCAGTGGGCATGACGACCAGGCAATCGCGACCGGAAAGTACGGTGTCGATAATCTCTTCCTGGCCGGGGCGAAACTGTTGGTAGCCAAAGGTTTCTTGTAAAACCTGTTTAGCTCCGGACTCCAGATTCAACACTTCCGCCTGCGCCACATTAACCCCGATTGCCTGAAATAAAAACAGGCGCTATTTTCAGCGCCTGCGCGAGAAACTGCAATGCTTTTAGTCTCTGAGAGGGTAATCCTGGATGCTGGATTCCAGTTTTGCCTTTCAATCAACTCATGTTAGAACAAGTCGTTCAGCATAACCCCCACACCCACACGGGTCTGGTTAAAGTTATAGTCGATGAGCGATTCGCCATAACCGCTGTAAACCTGGGTATAAAGGCGCACATGCCTGGTGATCGGGTAACTTAAGCCTAACTCCGCACCACCGTAACCGGTGTTCCAGTTGTACTGTCCTTTCGCACTCAGCACCGCATCACCCAGGTGATAGCCGATTTTAAGCTGGTAGTAACCCATATATTTGGTGATATCTGGGTTATCGTCAGTATTCCCCACCACATACCACGGCTTCACCTCTACCAGCCAGTTACCGTTTTCTGCCATCAGACGGGTATAAAGGCGGTTCCAGCTGCGGGAAGTCGGGTCTGAACGCCCGTTAGAGTCGTGGTTATAACCCATCTCCACATCGCGCAGCGTCCAGCCAGCAAAGCGGTAATCTGTGGCAAAACCAAGGAACAATTGCGGTTCGTAGTTGGTTTCACGAAACGGTGAAGACTCTTCGCTATTGGACAGTTGCCACCAGGATTTTTGCGTGTAAGAAGCTCCCAACACCGAATTTGGCCCCAATATTCCGCGCCACAGCGGAAATGCCAGGCTCAACTGGAATTTCACTTCATCCTTACGCGCATTTTCCGCCCAGTCATAACTGGCAATCGCTTCTTTATTCAGATCGCTGGTTTGGGTGTAGATGAGGTAGTTGGTGTCATAAGGATAGAGCGTGAAAGGATTGTCATGCTCCTGCAGCATATTCGCAATAATACTGCCACGCACCGCAGGCGCGTCATGCACCTCTTTTACCGTTGCCTCTTGCGCATACACTGCCATTGGCAACATAAACACCGGCAACAACCAGCCCTGCAGAGTCCGCATCGGTCGTGTTCTCCGTAACGAATTATTGATTAGATGAATATTTTTCTGCGGGCTATTTTACATACTTAACTCCTTTGCCGTTAGTTATCCCTTCCTAAAGTAGAAACCAACAAAAAAGAAGCATAAAATCAACATTTCATTAACCAATGAAGTGTAAGGATGATATGTCTGCCGTACTGACCGCTGAACAAGCCCTGAAATTAGTGGGTGAGATGTTTGTTTATCACATGCCATTTAACCGCGCATTGGGGATGGAACTGGAGCGTTACGAAAAAGAGTTCGCACAGCTGGCCTTTAAAAATCAGCCAATGATGGTGGGTAACTGGGCGCAAAGCATTTTGCACGGCGGGGTCATTGCGTCGGCGCTGGATGTCGCAGCCGGTCTGGTGTGCGTGGGAAGTACCTTAACCCGCCACGAAACCATCAGTGAAGATGAACTGCGCCAGCGGCTATCGCGGATGGGGACCATTGATCTTCGCGTCGATTATCTGCGCCCAGGCAGGGGTGAGCGTTTTACTGCTACCAGTAGTCTGTTGCGTGCGGGCAATAAAGTCGCCGTCGCCCGCGTTGAATTACACAATGAAGAACAGCTTTATATAGCCAGTGCCACCGCCACCTATATGGTAGGTTGATAACGTAAAAGCAGGTAAACTGCTGTTACCAATTAAAAATGAGTATTCCCGATGGATGCAAAACAAACGCGGCAGGGCGTATTACTCGCTCTTGCCGCTTATTTTATTTGGGGTATTGCGCCAGCGTACTTCAAGCTGATTTACTACGTGCCCGCCGATGAGATCCTGACGCATCGCGTGATCTGGTCGTTTTTCTTTATGGTGGTGCTGATGAGCATTTGCCGCCAGTGGTCCTATTTAAAAACGCTGATTCAGACACCAAAGAAAATCTTCATGCTGGCCGTCTCTGCCGTGCTGATTGGTGGCAACTGGCTACTGTTTATCTGGGCGGTGAACAATCACCATATGCTGGAAGCGAGCCTTGGTTACTTTATTAACCCGCTGGTGAACATTGTGCTGGGGATGATTTTCCTCGGCGAGCGATTCCGCCGGATGCAATGGCTGGCGGTGATTCTGGCGATATGTGGTGTATTGGTCCAGCTCTGGACTTTTGGTTCGCTGCCAATCATCGCGCTGGGGCTGGCGTTTAGTTTTGCCTTCTACGGCCTGGTACGCAAGAAAATTGCCGTTGAAGCGCAAACCGGCATGTTAATCGAAACCATGTGGCTGCTGCCCGTGGCGGCGATTTACCTGTTTGCTATTGCCGACAGCTCAACCAGCCATATGGGGCAAAACCCGATGTCGCTGAATTTACTGCTGATCGCCGCCGGTATTGTCACCACCGTGCCACTGTTATGTTTTACCGCAGCAGCTACACGCTTACGACTCTCAACATTAGGCTTTTTCCAGTACATTGGGCCGACGCTAATGTTCCTGTTGGCAGTGACGTTTTATGGTGAAAAACCGGGAGCCGATAAGATGGTGACTTTCGCCTTTATTTGGGTAGCGCTGGCAATTTTTGTGATGGATGCGATTTATACGCAGCGTAGAACGTCCAAATAAAAAATAAATATATTCTGAAAAAATATGCCTGCTCTTGCATGAGAGTGGGCATATTGTCATGCTGACAGGAGACTCACACAAGGACGTAAAATTTATGTTGCGTATGTTTATCCCAACATCTAGCGGTAAGATTTCCAGACGCCGTTATATATTTTCATTTATTTTAACAAATTTCATTTTTGCCTTTCTTATTATCTTTTTTAACGATGGTGAAGCAGACTTTCTTGTTATAGTCTCTACTATCGTACTCCATTACCTCGTCATCAACATGAATTGCCAACGACTCCGTGATAGTGGTTTCATATATATAAAAACTTATGTTTTTGGTACATTAGCAGTATATATCATCTCTATCATCACAATGATAGCCGAACATTTTGATTGTTCAGGCAATGGTTCGATGATTTTTTTGATTTGTTATTTTTCTACTTTCAGTATGCTAATGCTTGCACCTACTGATTCATCAAAACAATAGTTATGGAGTATTTATG
>NZ_JABWMS020000338.1:0-234 GCF_013369155.2 Escherichia sp. 94.0001
TGCTGACCCACCCGCGCTACGGCATGGGGAAACGTCTTGGTGCGGCGGATGTGGATAAATGGGCACTGTATGTCATCGGCCAGTACTGCGACCAGTCGGTGCCGGACGGTTTTGGCGGTACGGAGCCGCGCATCACCTGTAACGCTTACCTGACCACACAGCGCAAGGCGTGGGATGTGCTCAGTGATTTCTGCTCGGCGATGCGCTGTATGCCGGTATGGAACGGGCAGACGC
>NZ_JABWMS020000339.1:0-234 GCF_013369155.2 Escherichia sp. 94.0001
GGTAATCCCACATACAGGTGTTCGCCAGCATGATGCGACCGGGAAACAGCGCCCCATCCGTCTCCGTCGGTGTTGCCAGCACAAACGAGGCTGTCATGGCCGTCAGCTGCGACATCTGCTCCACCACCCAGCGGTCACTCAGCTCCTGCTCCGGGTCCGCCTCCGGATTGCCCGCAACGAAATTCACCGCATCCAGAAAACGGGCATACACCCGGCGGCGGACCACCGTGGCCC
>NZ_JABWMS020000340.1:0-232 GCF_013369155.2 Escherichia sp. 94.0001
TCCTTACCTTAAAGAACTGTTCTTTGCAGTGCTCACACAGATTGTCTGATGAAAAGTGAAAAGCAAGGCGTTTACGCGTTGGGAGTGAGGCTGAAGAGAATAAGGCCGTTCGCTTTCTATTAATGAAAGCTCACCCTACACGAAAATATCACGCAGCGCGTGATAAGCAATTTTCGTGTCCCCTTCGTCTAGAGGCCCAGGACACCGCCCTTTCACGGCGGTAACAGGGGTT
>NZ_JABWMS020000341.1:0-231 GCF_013369155.2 Escherichia sp. 94.0001
CATAATGTTTGCCGTCTTTGGTCTGCTCAATTTTGACGCCCCACATGGCATTCCATTTATCGTTGGCGTCTTTCCACTCTTTCGAAAACTCCTCCAGTCTGCTGGCGTTATCCTCCGTCAGCTCGACTTTTTCCAGCAGCTCCTTGCCGAGATGGGATTCGGTTATCTGGCCTTTAAAAAAATCCAGGTAACCTTCCGCATCATCGCTCGCCCGACCGACAGCCTCCACGA
>NZ_JABWMS020000342.1:0-229 GCF_013369155.2 Escherichia sp. 94.0001
TGCCCCCACAAACAGACTTCACGCTCAATCTCGCGGCGAGTCATCAGCCCTTTCCATTGCTTACCGCCAGCGTATGTCCAGCGCCGTAGCTGATCACATGCGCCTTTGATATCGCCCTGGTTTATTTTGCGAAGAAGCGTCGATGTTCTGAAATTGCCAGCGCCCACGTTGTAAACGAACGAGTAAAGAGCGCCGCGCGTTGTTTCCGGTATATCGACTTTGATGTACG
>NZ_JABWMS020000343.1:0-229 GCF_013369155.2 Escherichia sp. 94.0001
ATCCGGATCTTGCGGAGCGGGAAGAACTGATTCAGGGAGAACTGCCGTTTTCTGTGTCCGTGCTGATTTACGATTTGCGTTGTCCGACGGTGTTATGAGGAGGGAGGAATGGCAATATCTGCAGGTCGTCTGACACAGATGATAAGTGTTCTGAAGCCGGTGTTAACCCGTAATGCTGCCGGAGAAATGACGGAAGAATGGGTGTCATGCGGGAAAATTCATGCGGATA
>NZ_JABWMS020000344.1:0-229 GCF_013369155.2 Escherichia sp. 94.0001
ACCGTGAAATCACGCTGCCATCCTCCGGTACCACGCTGATAAGCCTGGTTGACGGAAGTGGCAATCCGGTCAGCGTGGAGGTTCAGTCCGTCACCGACGGCGTGAAGGTGAAAGTGAGCCGTGTTCCTGACGGCGTTGCTGAATACAGCGTGTGGGGGCTGAAGCTGCCGACGCTGCGCCAGCGCCTGTTCCGCTGCGTGAGTATCCGTGAGAACGACGACGGCACGTA
>NZ_JABWMS020000345.1:0-228 GCF_013369155.2 Escherichia sp. 94.0001
CATATTCACGCATCGAGGCAGCCGAACGGGCAAACAGGGCCGCATTATCCGAAAATGCCGTGCCTGTCCGCTGGCTGATATCCATCAGCACTTTCTGTGATGACGAAAATTCATCGGATGACTGCGACGCCTGTTTCAGTCGGGCATTCACGGAACTCCATTCATCGGCCAGAGAAATCAGGTGTCCGGTGGCAAAGGCACCGGCAAATGCGCCAGCCATTCCGACAG
>NZ_JABWMS020000346.1:0-228 GCF_013369155.2 Escherichia sp. 94.0001
TGGTTTCCACCAGTGCCTGCACACCGAAGGTAAAGCGCAGACGGTCGATGTTTGCAGACGTGATGGTCCGGGTAATCGGCGTGTCGTACTTCACTTCCGTACCCAGCACCGTCTCGGAGCCGGAGGATTCAAATCCCTCCGGCGGTGTCTGCTCCTGCTCACCTGCCCGGAAAACCACCGTGACACCGGAGATATTGGTATTCCCCTCACTGTCCAGCACTGGCGTAC
>NZ_JABWMS020000347.1:0-228 GCF_013369155.2 Escherichia sp. 94.0001
CCGTGAAATCACGCTGCCATCCTCCGGTACCACGCTGATAAGCCTGGTTGACGGGCAGGGGAGTCCGGTCAGCGTGGAGGTTCAGTCCGTCACCGACGGCGTGAAGGTAAAAGTGAGCCGCGTTCCTGACGGTGTTGCTGAATACAGCGTATGGGGGCTGAAGTTGCCGACGTTGCGCCAGCGCCTGTTCCGCTGCGTGAGTATCCGTGAGAACGACGACGGCACGTA
>NZ_JABWMS020000036.1:0-44485 GCF_013369155.2 Escherichia sp. 94.0001
CTGGCAGCCTGAGTTCACAGATAAAACACTCTCCAGGAAAACCGGGGCGGTTCAGGATGACTGGCGCGATTTTCTCAAGGTTACGTTGGATCATTACGTTCGCGAGAGCAACTTCACACAGCTGGATGATGAGCTGAAAAACTGGATTGGTAGCCGTTTTTCATCAAAATTCGTCCGTAACCCGGAATCAAAAGATCCTGAAGATAATCAGAATAGACGCTGGCCTCAAATTCGTAATGGCAACGTATCCCATCGTTTAGCGAAGTTACTGATGCTGGGGGCTGGATTCAAAACCGTCAATACGGCGACTATTGATATTATCAATACATGGCTGAAAGAAGCATGGGCCCAACTTACCGGACCGCTTGCAGTACTGAAACCCGATGGCAACCGTTTTTATTTACCGAAAGAGCATATGACTTTTTCTTTAATCACGGATGCCTGGATTTGCCCGGTAACCAATAAAATCCTGGATACGGCTTTTAAAGGCTTAACCCCTTATCTGCCTACCCATATTTCGTTCGAGCATCTTACCCAGCCGCAATATGACACTTTTGTCGCGCAGAAAGTCACCATGCCGGAAATCTGGAAGCTGGATCGTTCACAGGAAGACTACGCAGAGGGTCTGGCAAAAGCACGCGACTGGGTCAGCCATGATCCGCTGATCGCACAATTGCGGTCGGAAAACGTCTGGACAGACATTAACGATCGTGTCGTGGAAGGCGGCTTCTACTATCGTACTGCCGAGCACTCTGCCCAGCAGTCGTCAGAACGTCTGCAAAGCTATGAAAAGATGTTCAAGAATGGGCAACTAAATGTTCTCAACTGTTCCACCACCATGGAAATGGGGGTTGATATCGGGGGCATTACTGCGGTGGTAATGAACAACGTACCGCCACATCCGGCCAACTATTTACAGCGCGCCGGGCGAGCCGGGCGTAGTAAAGAATCACGCGCGATCTCTTACACCCTATGTAAAGGTAACCCACACGACCAGCAGGTTTTTGCCAACCCGCTCTGGCCATTTGAAACCATGATCCCGGCACCTATAGTCGCGATGAACTCCGCCCGACTGGTGCAACGTCACGTCAATGCATTATTACTGTCCGACTTTTTATGTAACGTTATTGGCGAAACCGATAAAGAAAAAACCAGCCTCGATAGCCTCTGGTTTTTCGGTGAAGATGACGGGCAGTCAAAATGCGAACGCTTTAAAATCTGGCTGGAACGTCCGGTTCTTGATATCGACACGGCGTTGGAACGGCTGGTGAAAGGTACGGCGTTGCATGGTGCAAGAGCCGAATATCTGCGGGATAAAACAATCAACGCGATCACCTTCCTGCAACAGCGGTGGCTCTCCGTTTATCGCGATCTCGTGACACAGGAGCGTGAGTCGCAGCCGCAAACGCCTTATCGTAAGCGCATAGAGCTGGAGAAGAAACGGCACTGTGGCGAGTATCTGCTGCGCGATCTGGCTGCCAGAACCTTCCTGCCGGGATACGGTTTCCCGACAGATGTAGTGACGTTTGATAACTTCACGATGGAAGATTATATCCGCGAAAAATCGCAGAAAAGTCGTGATAAAAAGGACCGTGAAGATAACGTTTCCCGTTATAAAGGATTACCTTCCCGTAACCTCGGTGTTGCCATTCGTGAATATGCACCGGGAGCAGAGATCATCCTTGATGGCCGTGTCTTCCGCTCTGCCGGTGTCTCACTGCACTGGCACAACATTAATGCTGATACCAATGAAGCCCAGCGTCTGGATTGCGCCTGGCGCTGTCACAAATGCGGGACCATTGGCTATGAAGAGGGGATGAGCAGTTCCGGGATGCTCTTTTGCTCCAATAGCGCCTGCGGCGAAAAAATAATCATGGATAATCGCCGTCAGGTGCTGCAGCCTGCCGGGTTTGTCACCGATGCACACGCTCCGGTAACGAACAATATTGAAACCATGAAATTCGTCCCGGTTGTCCCTGCGTGGGTCTTTGTTAAAGCAGAGCCCGTACCGTTGCCTAACCCGCTAATGGGTTATATGGCTTCTGGGGCTGATGGGCATGTTTTCCAGCAAAGTTTGGGGGAAGGTGGACACGGTTATGCATTGTGTCTGAGCTGTGGCCGTGCTGAGTCGATGCTGAATGAAAATGATGCGCCGAAAAGTATGGAAGCTCACTATCCACCGCGTCCGGGTAAAGCGGATCGCGACAGCCAGAATCATCGTCTGATTTGCCCCGGTTCGACGGCACTCATGAAGAATGTCACCCTGGGCGCACTGGCGCGTACCGATGTCTTTGAAATGGTTCTGCGCAAACCGCAAAACGGCGAGTATCTGCCAGATAACACAGAGGAGGGGCGGATTGTTGCCATGACTCTGGCGGTTGCTCTGCGTCAGGCGCTGGCGGGCGTTCTGGGTATCTCCGCCGCAGAACTCGGCTATTCTGTACGTCCGGTCAGACTGGAGGATGGGCAATCGGTATTAGCCGTACAGCTTTATGATGTGATCAGCGGTGGTGCAGGTTTTGCCTCCAGCGCACCGGTACACATTGAAGCTATATTGCAGGGAATGGTGAAACAGTTAGGCTGCCGCCATTGTGAGACTGCATGTAGTGAATGCCTGCTTGATTCCCAGACTCGCCACGATCACGATTTGCTGGATCGCAAAGCGGCGCTGGCCTGGCTTGGCGATGACTTCACGTATTACATCGGTTTACCGGATGAAGAGACATTCTCGCTGCCGGATGCCCGCTACTGTCCTGGCGCCATTGGCGATACGATTCGCCGGGCGATTAACGAAGGCGCTGAAAAGCTCACCCTGTGGATGACCGGTGCGCCCAATGAGTGGGATTTATACGCCCGTCAGTTCCGCGCGGCGGTTCAGAACTATCGGCTAAAAGACAACGTCGAGGTCGATCTTGTTATCCCTGCGGGAGTGGATGACCCGGATCTGTTGCATGAACTATCGCAATTTACTGCGCTGGGTGTGCGGTTGTGCCATGTTGAGCAGGAGCTGCAATTACCGATCGTTGCCCAGGTCACCTTTGCCGATCGCGTGATGACGCTGGCCTCTCGCAGCCAGCAGGCAACGATTCCGGGGCCTGAGTGGCATCTGAATGACGAACTGGTGGTGCGTAGCCTCGGCTATAAAACGGTAGAACTGAACGAGTTTATTCTGCCGGCTAAAGCCGCCAACGCTGTCGAGCGGGTCAAAGACATTCAGATCCACAAACAGTTGAATGGACCACTGTCGCAGTTTGGGCAACGCTTCTGGGACGTGCTGTTTAACGACCATGAAGAAGCGCAGTCACTGATGAATAACACGCGAATTACCGGCGTTCACTATACCGATCGCTATCTGCAAAACCCGGTTGCGCTGGCGTTGTTGGGATCAATTCTGAGACCGCTAAAAACAAAGCTGACCGATGGCGCTGAAGTGACGCTGGATACGCTATTTAAAGATAAAGATCGCCCCGGTAACCGGCCTTTCCATGACTGGATGAGCATAGCGGATTTTCAGGATTTCGCTGATCAGTGGTTTGCTGCTGCGCTGGGCAGGCCGGTAGAACTGACGGTGTTCGACTCGCCGCGCGATATCCCTCACCATCGTAAACTGACGGTGACTTTTGAGGATGGTCAGGTATTGAAGATCCGCTTCGATCAGGGGATGGGCTACTGGCGCATCAACTTTTCATCGCAATGGCATTACTTTGATTTCCGCGATGACGTTTCTTTCCAGTTAGTCAAAATGGATCAAGCTTGTCAGGAAGGGAATGTGGTCAACAGTGAAGAGAGCTGGGCAACGGATGTGCTGGTGGAGGTGATCGCCTCCTGATGATGAGCCGCTCCCGATGTGGTGTCGGGAGCGGTATTTTCTATAAAACTTACCGCTTATTTGAGATATTCACCGAAAATGTCGAGTAATTCTTGATGTATACACGGCCATTCCTGACCTAAATTGACGGTACACAAGCCAATATCGAAGCCATTAATTTTATAACGATGTTTCACTGCGGTATCTACGTGGGGGTATATTAATAAGCCCCCTATGTTTTCGCCATTTTCAGGCTTTAACGACCATAAGTAATTCATCAGTTGATAAAGATTTTGCGAATGAAATTTTTCTGAGCCCATTCGTCGTGAAAAAATGCTCTTATAGTATTTGGCGTCAACGATAAGTATTTTTTCTGATGAGCGAATGGTGATGTCAGTTTCCATTCGAGGTAACAAATTAAGTGACTGATCCGATATGCTCGATGCATCCCATTTTAAATAAGAGCGGGTTGTGTTTGCAGACGTTAATTCACGGCGGCAAAATTCATAAAGAAACTTTTGATAAAGTAATGACATCTCTTTTTCGTTTCTTTCAAAATCATAGAAACGGTAGTGTC
The DNA here is from genome assembly GCF_013369155.2 of Escherichia sp. 94.0001. NCBI lineage: Bacteria > Pseudomonadati > Pseudomonadota > Gammaproteobacteria > Enterobacterales > Enterobacteriaceae > Escherichia > Escherichia sp. 94.0001. The sequence goes on from NZ_JABWMS020000036.1 coordinate 4,386, forward strand.
CTTTGTTTTGACCTGGAATAGAATTATTGACGATGAACTTGCAGACACTTATAACGAATTTATAATAACGCGTATTTTTTCCGCCATTCAGATAGCTGAAATGCTGTGGAGTTAAATGAAGAGTGCTAATGCCCGGTAATTTTCTATAAAGTGAACGAGCTTCATCTCTGATGGCTGAATTTAACTTTTCATGCTTAATTAACATGGCTAATGTGCTTTTTATAATTCGGTTAGCCAGCGTGTCTTCATTAAGCATATCAAACGTACTGACGGTTTTCCCATGATTAAGATGGAAGCCGCGTATTGTTTTAGCAAACTCTATTCGCCCTTTGATGCCAGGAATGATCTCGGTATTAGGATTGTAATCAAGCTCAAGCCCTCGGCGTGAAAGCTGTAAAACCCCTTTATTTAATACATACCCCAGGATATCAAGAAGATTGTTACCGGGAATGGCTTCAAGGTCGGCCTGCTTAATTTCCTGTAAATAACCCCATGCATAGGTAAGCATGTAATAGATATTACGGACAGGTATCACGGGCTGTTCCACTATGAGTCACCTAATAATTTGTCGGCCCATATCTGTTGTTTATAGGGATCATCAAAGAAATATTCTTCGAGTAAAGGGGCGATATCCGTCATCACAATTTCCTTAAGCCATTGCGTATCCGGAGATGTGCCATCTTCCAACCCACAGCAGAAGTAACTATGCCCAATGCGGAATCCTTTCCCAAGGATAGTGGCCTCTTTGCTGATTTCCTGGTTCAACTCATTCATTTTTTGGCATAAAGACTCAACAAATGAAGGTTCTGCTTTTTTATTCAGTAAAAAATTCCGGAACTGTGGTGTATCAAAACCTGGCTCAATATCAATGAAAGAAAATCGTCTGCGTAGGGCATAGTCAACAACGGCCAGAGAGCGATCGGCAGTATTCATTAAACCGATGATATAAACATTCTCCGGGACATAGAATCGTTCTTCATCATTTTCGGAGTAGGTTAGGGGAACAGACCAGTTTTCACCTCGTTTATCATGTTCCATTAACATCATCACTTCGCCAAATACTTTACTGAGATTGGCACGATTGATTTCATCTATAATAAAAACATACTTTTTCTCTGGCTGCTCTTTAGCTTGCTGACAAAAATTGTAAAATATGCCGTCTTTACGTCGGAAGCCGACGCCATTCGGACGATAGCCCTGTATAAAATCCTCATAGCTATAAGATTGATGGAACTGAACCATATTGACGCGTTGCGGAGCCTTTTCTCCTGTCAGCAAGTAAGCCAGACGGCGTGCAACAAAGGTTTTTCCAACGCCGGGCGGCCCCTGGAGGATAATATTTTTTTTGATGGTTAATCGTTTGAGTATCGTCTCTATTGTGGTTTCAGGGATAAACAAATCATTTAACGCATCTTCCAGACAGTATGATTCAGTTTTTGACATAGGTGGTATAACACTCTTGCCAGAATTAAATATTAATTTATAGTCGTTGATTATGTTGTCCAGCATGGAGGCAAACCGGGTATAATCAAGACCCTGTGAGACTTTTTGGGAACAGGCGTAATAGGACTGTCCGTATTTTTTAGGATATACACCCGAAGTTGCCTGAAAATACTCTGCGATTGTTTTAGGTATGTCTGAAGAGAACTGCCATTGGGCATGTGGTTCATTCGTGTCGCTTATACCATAAGCCAAAACCAACTCATCAAAATCTTTATAATAGAGAATAACGGGATATATACCGTTAGAAGCTTCCTGACCTTCTCCAAGAAATGCAAACCAGGGAATAGACGTAAAATTACCATAACCGAAACTCAATTTTACTCGCAGGTTACGGTAAGACGTTGGATAATCTTTAGTGGATTGCGAACGTTGTTGCTGTGCTTGCTTAATAAATTTTTCAATCCAGGGTTGAATAGATTCCATAAGATATGCCTTCCTCATTGCTAAGCCTCTATTATCGCTTTCGCAACGTACTGAAACAATAGATTTTTACTGCAAAATCAGACTGGCAAATATTTACTGAGGGGGAAAGTTTCTATTGAGTCAGTGGAAGGCTCCCGGTGGATAACCGGGAGTAAACGCTGTTACGCGACTTTCTGTTTACCGGCAATCACCCCAATAAACTCCTGCACCTGCTTCTGTTTACGCGCCGACAGCTTGCACACCTGGCGTAGCGACTGCATCAGTTCGCTCTCTTCGGGGGCGGGTGGTTGGGCGGTGAGGACAATACAGCCTTCCATCACTTTGACATCTACCGCCGTGCCGGTGGCAAAACCGGCGGCTTCCAGCCACTGACCTTTCAGGGTGATGGCGGGAATACGGCTGTAATCCGGGTAGCGACTCGCATAACTCACGGTTAATTGACGGTTATTTGCCGGGGAGACTTCTGCTTCGAACGGTTGTGCAATAGAATGCGTGTCAGTCATAACTGCTATTCTCCGATAATAGTGATTGTGATGAGCGGTGCGGGTGTGTTGGCGCACATCCGCACCGCGCTAAATACCTGGATATATCATCAGTAAATACAGGGAAAGTCCAGCTAAAAATAGAATAAAATAGGCAATTTCTGGAGTGATTTAAATATATTTGTGTGAGTTATGATTGGCGTGAAATAATAAAAAGCGCACCGAAAAGGTGCGCCAGAAAATAATGATCAGGATTTTTTACGCGAGGCTTTTTTACCCCCGCTGGCTGCGCGTTCAGCTTTGATTTTCTCCAGCAACGCGGCGGCGCTGTTTTCTCCGCTGATTAAATCCGGGTTTTCGGCCCGCCACTGGGCGGTGAGTTCTCCACGGAACGCTTTTGCCAGGATGGATTGCGTCAGGTTGTTAACGCGGGCTAAGGCGTTGTTGACCTGTTTTTCTATGGTGTCGGCGTAGGCGAAGAGTTGTTCGACGCGGCGAACGATTTCGTGTTGTTCTTCCAGTGGTGGAACTTCTAGAACAAACTCTTTAACATCTCGCTGGAAAAGATGTGGGACTGCCGAACCTGTCATTCTTTCCTTAACTAGGTTTTGCATTTCAGGTCCAGATAAGAAATAGAACAAATATTCAGGAACGAAAAACTCCCCAGCTCTGATTAATAATAAGGAAGAGTTAATTGTTGCTGGCTCACTAAGATTTTTTACAATAGCAAGTTTACCTATACCGGCTCCGTCCTTACATAACAAAATATCATCGTTTCGTAACTTTATTTCAGGGCTTTCATTGTACCGATGTTCTGATATGTGGTAGGCTTGAGAAAGATTAACTTCTTTCCCATAGTTTAGAGCGTGAACTGAAAGAAATAATGGCCCCTTAGCTGTATATTCTGACGCCTTAAGTCCTTTCCAGCCAATTCTTGCAGAAATATAAACCAGACCATCTAATGGCTCTAATAACCAACCATCCGGAATATTTTTATCAGATATCTCTTGGTTAGTTATGGCCTCTCTGTATTTTTCCTTCCACTTATCATTTTTCGGCATTTTCCCTTTATTTTTATATTTTTCTTCTTGTTCTTTTACCCAAGTTTCAAAACGATATCTTTTGACAGAGGCCTTGAAAGAAGATATATCTTGTGAATTTTTGTTATTTATTCTCCAACTATTGGTCAATTTACCTCTTAATGCGCTTGCAAGCACCGCCTGACGAAAACGTTTCAGGATTTGTGGGATTTGCTCAAGACGTGCTTTGGTGCTGTCTACCTGCGCTAGCAGCGTATCGAGTTTTTCAGCGATGATTTTTTGCTCGGCGAGTGGAGCTAATCGTAACGGTGCTTTGAGGCCATCAGTTGTTCCCAGACGGGGCATATTTACGCCATAGCTAACATCATTCACATAACTTAAAAAGGTCGAACTCTTCAGCCAGTAAAATAGATACTTATTAAAACAAATTGGCTCTGCGTTAATAGGAATAATTTCAGTGGTGCATACGCCATCATCGTTTGCAATGATAATTTTATTGAGATAGGGACGAAGTTTACCGTAGAGAATATCTCCTTTCCGAAAACTATTTTTCGTACTTTTGAAAGGGCGTTCACTAGCAGTTACTTTATTAAGAAGCTTTGATGAATCTTTCTCAATATCTTCTAGTTCCAAAATCCATGTGTCGTCATTAACTTCAGATAAAACTTTTTTAGATGTTTTACCATAATCAACAACATTACCTAATTGAGTGTCAACCCACCCCTCCGGCAATTTCCCCGCACTCATTCCTTCACCCCACCAAACGCTTCTTCCAGCAACTGACGCTGCAAATCCGCTTCATCGCTCGCTCCCAGTTCACGCATCAGCGCATCCAGTTCACCCAGTGCCTGTACCAGTTCGCCCATCGCTTCTGCCGCTAATACATCCGGCTCCGGCAGGCTGTCGGCATCAATACTGTCTTTATCTTTCAGCCAGGAGATATCCAGCGAATCGGATTTCGCGGTGCGGATCCACTCACGGCTGAACTTGCGCCAGCGGCTGGTAGCAAGATGCTGGTCGGTGTTTTTGTTCTCTTCGCTGTCGGCAACTTCCGTCTCTTCGGCGTTAAAACTCCATTCACCTTCAGTGCGCGGGCTTAAACCGTGCGGGTCTTCGCCATACACGCGCTCAAACGGCTGCAAATGCTCGTCGGTAAACGGCGTGCGCTTGCCGAAGCTCGGCATATTGGTACGCAGGTCGTACACCCACACGTCGTCGGTACAGTTCTTATCCTGATTCGGATTCGCCACCGTCCCTTTGGTAAAGAACAGCACGTTGGTTTTCACGCCCTGCGCGTAAAAAATACCGGTCGGCAGACGCAGAATGGTGTGCAGATGACACTTATCCATCAGGTCACGACGGATGTCGGTGCCTTTGCCGCCTTCAAACAGTACGTTATCCGGCACCACGACCGCCGCACGACCGCCGGGATGCAGCGTTTCAATAATATGCTGCATAAAGCACAGCTGTTTGTTGCTGGTCGGGTGAACAAAGGTGCGGGTAATGTTGGTGCCTGCGGCGCTGCCAAACGTGGGGTTAGTGGCGACAATATGCGCCTTCGGCAGGTTTTCACCGTCGCTACCCAGAGTGTTGCCCAGACGGATTGCGCCGCCGTGGTCGAGGTTGCCTTCAATATCGTGCAGCAGGCAGTTCATCAGCGCCAGACGACGGGTGCCGGGCACCAGTTCGAGGCCGATAAACGCGCGGTGGATCTGGAAATCCTGCGTGTCACCATCAAGGTCGTCCAGATCGTTAGTCTGCGACTTAACGTAGCGGTCGGCTTCAATCAAAAAGCCCGCCGTACCCGCTGCCGGGTCCTGCACCACTTCACGCGGCTGCGGTTTCAGCAGATGAATAATGGTTTTAATCAGCGGACGCGGGGTGAAGTACTGGCCCGCACCAGACTTGGTTTCATTCGCGTTCTTCTGCAACAGCCCTTCGTACATATCGCCGAAGTCATCGCGCGACTTACCGTGTGCACCGTTGTACCAGTCCAGCGAATCCATATTGCTGACCAGTTCGGTCAATTGTTTTGGCTGGGTAATGGTGGTGTTGACGTTCTGGAACACCGCCTGCACCAGCTTTTGATTGTCGGCGCCCAGATGTACCAGCAGGTTACGGTAGAACTGCAACTGCTCCTGGCCGATGCGGGATTTCAGGTCATCCCAGCGGTAGCCTTCCGGCAGGTATTCCGCTTCCTGTCCGGTCTCTTTACACATTTTCAAAAACAGCAGTGAGGCGAGCTCATTGACGTAGTTTTGATAGGAAACGCCGCCATCGCGCAGGTTGTCGCACAGCTTCCACAGCTTCGCGACCAGATCGTTATTGTTCATTGTGAGTTCCGTAAATTAAGCAGCGGCCCAAATTTATCGGGCCGCAGAAGAAGAAATTGCCGGGAATGATACCGTGTCAGGCCAGCTCGTCCCAGATATAATCGCTGAATTTGCCCAGCAGGGTATCGAGATTATCGTCAAAGGTTCTTTGCAGCATCGCCTTCCCACCGCGACGGTGGAAGTTGCCGGTTTTGAAGACATCGTCGTCGAGCACCACTTTCTCTTTCAGCGCCTGTGCCAAACGATCGAGCCAGCTTAATTGCTCGCTGCTCCAGTCGTTTTCGCCCTTAATGCGCGTCAGCGCGTGATCGACACGTTCCTCAAACGGTTTCAGCGCATCGCCCACCGCAGCGCGGCGAATATGACCAATCAGCCGGGCGGCAATATCTTCATTGCGCGTCTCTTTCCATGCTTTGCGCAGGGAAGATTCCTCAAAGTGCTGGCGGTCAAACCACTCCTGGAGTTCGACCAGCCCTTTACGGGTGAGATCGCGCGGGCGATTGATCACCGCCTGCAATGCCGGTTGCGCATTCGGGGAGCGTTGCACCAGCAAGTCAAAGGCTTCGAGGAAATCCTGCGGCGTGTCGTAATCACCGTACAGCGATTTTACACTCACCACTTCATCGTCGATATCGAGGAAGATCGGCGCATCATTTAGGTTGTTGATGTCCGTTTTCAGCTTTTCCAGACGGGCGATAAAGCCAGGCAGTTTGTTAAAGACTTCGGCGCTCCAGTGCGGCCCTTTTTCCCGCAGGCGCGAGGCGAAGCCGTTAAAGTTCACGCCCGCCGCGTCCTGGCATAGCTCATCCAGACGACGCACCTGTTTATCTATCGTTTCGCTGCGATCACGGTTAAACGTGGCCAGACCGATGATACGCTGGAGCTTTGCCACCAGTTGTTCATGGCTGTGCTCGGCAAAGCTGCGGCCATCTGCTTCGGTGATTTTATAAGTTTCTGAATCGGTAATTTCATTGACCAGCGTTTGCAGTTCCACCTTCGGGCGCACCACCACCGGACGCATGGTGTCGACGCTCTCCAGCGTACTGTAGATATCGACACAGTCAAAAATCTTAAAGCTGGTTTTATTCACCTCCGGGCATAAGCGTGTGGCGCGGCCTTTCATCTGTTCGTACAGAATGCGGCTGCGTACTTTACGCAGGAACACGATATTACAGATCGACGGAATATCGACGCCGGTCGTCAGCAGGTCGACGGTTACCACGATATTGGGCAGCCGCTCTTTATTGAAGCGGGTGATCATGGTCTGCACTTTGCGCGCATCTTTATCGGCATCACCGGTGATCTTGATGATCGCGTCGTGCTCCAGTTGCGGATACTTTTTCTTGAACGCGGCACGCAGCTCTTCCACCACCATATCGGCATGGGCATTGGTGACGCAGAAGACCAGCGTTTTTTGAGATCCGGTCGGGTCAAGATAGTTGGTGAGTTCGTTACAGACGGCGCGGTTAAACGCCGGGATCACCAGGCCACGGTTAAAGTCGGCGACCTCAAAATCCTGATCGTCTTCCAGGGTGTCGTTGATCACTTCCCCCTGCGGGCTGATGCGCTCTACCTGCTCGCCTTTGGAGAGATAAACCCCCTCCTGCGCGTTGCGGGTGATGATCTGAATAGGCGGATCCTGGTCGATCAGAAAACCGTCGATAACCGCGGTACGGTAGGTATAACGGTAAACCGGCTCGCCGAAAATCTGCACCGTATGCAGCGCCGGAGTGGCGGTGAGAGCGATTTTTACCGCATCGAAGTGATCGAGAATGCGACGGTAGGCAGAGACGTAATCCAGCTGGCTGCGGAACTGCAGTTCGCCTTCGGTCTGCTCTTTATCGAGAATATAGCCGCGATGCGCTTCGTCAACGACGATACAGTCGTAACGGGCCACCGGCATCGGTTCATCTGATTGCAGGGTGCGTTTCACCAGCGACTGTACGGTGGCAACGTGAATTTTGGTACTGTCTTCCGGGAATTTATCCGTCAGACCTTTAATGTCGAAAATGCTGTTGAAGGTGTCGCCGTTAATACGCGTATCTTCAAACGCCCCCAGCGCCTGCTCGCCAAGAGAACGGCGATCCACAAGGAAGAGAATGCGTTTAAAACGTTGGGACTGGATCAGGCGGAACATCATGGCAATTGCGGTGCGGGTTTTACCGGTACCGGTCGCCATCGCCAGCAGGATCTCTTGTTGACCCTTGACGATAGCCTTTTCAACCGCGCGGACGGCATCTTCCTGATAATAACGCAGGCCCAGCTCGCTCATGCCAGGGTTATCGGCAAACCACTGATTCTGTTTTTGCGGTTCGCTGCCGAGCATTTCCAGCAGCTCTTCCGGGCGGTGCCACTCGGGTAAGGCTTTCGACATATTGCGGGTATCGCGCACGTCGCGATACCAGATGCCGCTTTTGGTCTTCATTGCTGCGCGGTATTCGCGCCCGTTGGTCGAGTAGAAGAAGGGGATTTTAAACCGTTGTTTGCCGCTGGTGTCCTGCCAGCTGATTTCATACTCCGGCACTGCTTCATGCACTTCATCCGGTGAGTAGTGCTCAAGCAAGGTTTCCCGCAGGAAGCCATTATCGAAGCATTTGCTGTAGCGATAAGACTCATTGAGCTTGCCGGGAACGTCGATATTGTTACGTTTCGCCTCTACCACCGCGATGGGTTTGAGGCCGACAAACAGCACATAATCCGCAAAGCCCTGATTACCCGTTTCATCTTTCCCGGTCGGCCATTCAGCAATGGCTTTATTGACGCCGGGTTCAGGGCGTGCGCCTTTGGAGAAGCGCAGGGTTTTGCTGTCGGCCTGCCAGCCTGCTTTACGCAGTTGCGCATCAATCAGGAAGCGGCTCTCTTCTTCGCTAAGGTTGAGCGTGCGCTTGATGGCCTGATCGGTAATTTCTTTGTGGTAAGCCTTACGTTCCTGTTCGGTCTGTTTTGCCAGTTCCGCGTTCTTCTCGGCGAGCTGTGCTTCCAGTGCCGCAAGGCGAGCCTGGGTTTGCGCTTCGGTTTCCTGCTGTTTGCCTTCCAGAATGGCGATATAGCCGTTCAGGGCAACCAGCTTCTGCTGTTGCGCTTCGACTTCTGCCTGAGTCTGCGCTTTTTCTCGCACCTGCTGTTCAAGCTGTTGTTTTAGCGTCAGCACTTCCTGGTGATAGAGGTTTTCACCACGTTCCGGCAACACAAACACCGGCACCGGGAAGTCATAATCTTTAGTGACCAGACGGTAGTACCAGACAGCCAGGCGGAACCCGAGTCGCAGGCACATCTGGGCATCGTTGAGATCGTTATGATATTCGTGCACCGCCTGGTTACCAATGCGGCGTAATTTGTGAAATACAGAGAGGATGTTGTCATCAACGAAGGCGATTTTGCCGAGTTCGCGCAGGAGATCGTGTTGATTCTCACAAGGGGGGATGTTGAGTAACAGACCAAGATGTTTCGCTGTGGCTTCGCCAAACATACGCATTTTAATCAGCGTCGTGTTGGGATCATCCGGGTAGTTATTTTCCGCCGCACAGGCGATGGCATAAGTGAAGTCGTTGACGCCCTTCAGGAATTCAAAATTGGATTTATTCATCATTGTTATTAATCCATTGCTGTGCGGGCCTGTCCAAATATTTAAGGCCCATAACCTCTTATCTTAGCTTTCTGTACCTTTCCGGGCAATGACCGGAGTCACAGCAACTGACTCATTTCTAACGTGTTCGTCTATTTTTGTAGTGCTATAGTAGCCGAAAAACATCTACCTGATTCTGCAAGGATGTACTATGACGGTTCCTACCTATGACAAATTTATTGAACCTGTTCTGCGTTATCTGGCAACAAAACCGGAAGGTGCAGCCGCGCGTGATGTTCATGAGGCTGCCGCGGATGCATTAGGACTGGATGACAGCCAGCGAGCGAAAGTCATTACCAGCGGACAACTTGTTTATAAAAATCGTGCAGGCTGGGCGCATGACCGTTTAAAACGTGCCGGGTTGTCGCAAAGTTTGTCGCGTGGCAAATGGTGCCTGACTCCTGCGGGTTTTGACTGGGTTGCGTCTCATCCCCAGCCAATGACGGAGCAGGAGACGAACCATCTGGCCTTCGCTTTTGTGAATGTCAAACTTAAGTCACGGCCGGATGCCGTCGATTTAGATCCGAAAGCCGACTCTCCCGATCATGAAGAACTTGCAAAGAGCAGCCCGGACGATCGGTTAGATCAGGCGCTAAAAGAGCTTCGTGATGCGGTGGCTGATGAGGTTCTGGAAAACTTATTGCAGGTTTCTCCTTCGCGCTTTGAAGTCATTGTTCTGGATGTTTTGCATCGCCTGGGGTATGGCGGCCACCGTGATGATTTGCAGCGTGTTGGCGGTACTGGAGATGGTGGCATCGATGGTGTGATATCGCTTGATAAACTTGGCCTGGAGAAAGTTTATGTTCAGGCAAAACGTTGGCAGAATACTGTAGGCAGGCCAGAATTACAGGCATTTTACGGCGCACTGGCTGGGCAAAAAGCGAAACGTGGGGTGTTTATTACCACTTCTGGATTTACTTCTCAGGCGCGTGACTTTGCCCAATCCGTCGAGGGTATGGTGTTGGTTGATGGGGAACGCCTGGTGCACTTAATGATCGAAAACGAAGTAGGGGTTTCTTCACGTTTGTTGAAGGTGCCGAAACTGGATATGGACTATTTTGAGTGAAATATCAGGCCGGATGCGGCTGCGCCTTATCCGGCCCATAAACCCTACTTCCTCAACCCCGCAAACGCAGCCCGAATCTCTTCCTCCGGCAGCTGAATCCCGATAAACACCATTGTGCTATGCGGTTTTTCATCGCCCCACGGGCGGTCCCAGTCGGCGCTGTAGAGGCGCTGGACGCCCTGGAACAGCAGGCGATTAGGTTCGCCGTCAATCCACAGCATTCCTTTGTAACGCAGCAGTTTATCCGCCGACTCCAGCAGCAGGTTTTCCATCACGCGGGAAACTTCGCTGATATCTACCGGGTAATCCAGTTCTACCACAATCGACGAAATATCGTTTTGTTTGTCCGCGATAAAGTGAAAACGTGGCTTGGTGCTGACGACGTTTTCTTCCAGCATAAAACCGTTGGTATTGAACAGCAGGCCCAGGTCGATGTCGCCGTGGGTGACGGTGTAGACCGGTGCACGGGCGTTGATGCGCGCCAGGCGTTCACGCAGTTTTTCTGCTTCGCCAGCGACGTCGGTTTTGGTCAGCAGAATGCGGTCGGCGTAGCCAACCTGTGACTGGGCGATGGTGAACTGGTTCATCTGCTCATCGGCATGTACCGCATCCACCAGCGCAATCACGCCGTCCAGCAGGTAACGCTGGCATAAAATCTTATGGGAGAAAAAGGTCTGAATAATCGGGCCGGGATCGGCCATGCCGGTGCATTCAATGACCAGACGGTCGAACTGAATATTGCCCTTGTCGAGATTATCCAGCAGGTCGAGTAGCGCGTCCTCCAGCTCGTTGGAGCGCGAACAACAGATGCAGCCGTTGGTCAGCGTTTTGATCTGCGTGGCGCGGTCGCCAATCAGTTGATCATCAACGGAGACTTCGCCGAATTCGTTTTCAATCACGGCAATTTTGTAGCCGTGCAGTTCATTAAGAATATGGCGCAGCAGGGTGGTTTTGCCTGCGCCTAAAAAACCGGTGAGTAGGGTAACTGCAATCGGGTTCATGCTCTCTCCATTAACAACAGCGCATACCGCCTTTACCATCGCCGCCGTAGCGTGCGTTCTGGCGTTCGCGGAAGAATTCTTCATAGCTCATGTACGGCTTGTCGGGATGGTTGGTCTTCATATGCTCGACGTAGTTGTCGTAGTCTGGAATGCCAATCAACATCTTCGCCGCCTGGCCGAGATATTTTTTTGCCTGTCCTAAGTTACCAAACATTTTGCCTTCCAGATATGCGTAAAGCCCGGAAGGTCCGGGCCGGGGATTTGCCGGATGCGGCGTAAACGCCTTATCCGGCCTACGATAGACACTTTGTAGGCCGGATACGCGCAGCGCATCCGGCAACCGGTTAGTGGTGCGAAGAGATCTTCACGCCGCCTTCCGGGATTGGAACGTACGGTGTTTCTTTGTCAGTACGTTTGTCGCTGTTACGCACCTTCAACCAGGTTTTGAAACCGTAGAAGATGATGCTGTACACCACAATCAGGAACAGAATACTCAGGCCCGCGTTGGTGTAGTTGTTCACAACGATGTGGTTCATGTTGGCAATCTGCTGTGCCGTCAGGTCAGTACCGTTAGCAATCTTCTCTTTGTACTGGCTTGCCATGTAGAAGAAGCCTTCCATCTGCGGGTTGGTGCTGAACAGTTTCAGGCCCAGCGCCCAGGTGGTGCAGATAAGCAGCCATACAGCCGGAACAACAGTTACCCAGATGTATTGGGTGCGCTTCATCTTAATCAGCACAACGGTGCCCAGTACCAGCGCTACGGCTGCCAGCATCTGGTTGGAGATACCGAACAGCGGCCACAGGCTCTTAACGCCGCCCAGCGGATCGACCACGCCCTGATACAGCAGGTAGCCCCACAGACCCACACAGCCCGCAGTACCGATGATACCGGCAACCAGAGAGTCGGTTTTTTTCAGGAACGGGATGAAGTTACCCAGCAGGTCTTGCAGCATAAAGCGACCAGAACGGGTACCCGCATCCAGCGCGGTCAGGATGAACAGGGCTTCGAACAGAATACCGAAGTGATACCAGAAGCCCATGTCAGCCATCGGCAGCACTTTGTGGAACACGTGAGCGATACCTACCGCCAGCGTCGGCGCACCACCTGCACGGTTCAGGACAGAAGGCTCACCAATGTCTTTCGCGGTTTGCAGGATCTGCTCTGGCGAAATCACGAAGCCCCAGGAGCTGACGGTCGCTGCCGCATGTGCGGTAACGTCTTTCAGCTGCGCCATGATGATCGGCGCGTTTTCGCCACCCATTTCATGCAGGTTAGGCATGGTGATGCCAAGGCCCGCAGGCGGAGTATTCATCGCGAAGTAAAGACCCGGTTCGATGATGGACGCAGCAACCAGCGCCATAATCGCCACGAAGGACTCCATCAGCATTGCGCCGTAGCCAATGAAACGCGCGTCGGTTTCGTTAGCCAGCAGTTTCGGCGTCGTACCGGAAGAGATCAGCGCGTGGAAGCCAGATACCGCACCACAGGCGATGGTGATGAACAGGAACGGGAACAGAGCGCCTTTCCACAGCGGGCCAGTACCGTCAATGTACTGCGTCATCGCAGGCATTTTCAGTTCCGGGTTCAGCACCACGATACCCAGCGCCAGGCCGACGATAACGCCGATTTTCAGGAAGGTTGCCAGATAGTCGCGCGGTGCGAGGATCAGCCATACCGGCAGCAGTGCGGAAACAAACGCATAGCCAATCAGTGCGAAGGTAATGGTAGTGTCTTTAAAGGTCAGTGCCGGACCCCAGTACGGATCGTGAGCAATTACGCCACCGAAGTAGATAGAGGCAACCAGCAGCACGATACCAATAACAGAGACTTCACCTACACGCCCCGGACGGATAAAGCGCATGTAGATACCCATGAACAGCGCAATCGGTACGGTTGAGCAAACGGTGAAGACACCCCACGGACTTTCGGCCAGGGCTTTAACCACAATCAGCGCCAGAACGGCGAGGATGATGATCATGATTAAGAAACAGCCAAACAGCGCGATAGTCCCCGGTACTGGCCCCATCTCTTCTTTGATCATCTCACCGAGAGATGCGCCGTTACGGCGAGAGGAGATAAACAGCACCATAAAGTCCTGTACCGCACCGGCCAGCACTACCCCCGCCAGCAGCCACAGAGTGCCAGGCAGGTAGCCCATCTGCGCGGCGAGAACCGGACCAACCAGCGGACCCGCACCGGCGATAGCGGCGAAGTGGTGACCAAACAACACGTAACGGTTGGTCGGAACATAGTTCAGACCGTCATTGTTAATAACCGCAGGCGTCGCGCGCGTGGGGTCGAGTTTCATCACCTTCTGGGCGATGTACAAACTGTAGTAGCGATAAGCCACCAGATACACCGACACAGAGGCGACCACGATCCACAGGGCGCTGACGTGCTCCCCCCGACGTAATGCAACTACCGCGAGGCAGAATGCACCGATGATTCCAAGAATCACCCAGGGTATGTGCTTGAATAGTTTTTTCGTATCCATAGTAAAACCTGGCATTTTACTCGTCGTCTTTTGGCTTACAGGTGCGGCAGCTGCGTTCGTTCACCCCTGTCACTTACTTTTGTAAGCTCCCGGGGATTCACTCACTTGCTGCCTTCCTGCAAACCAAAATCCATAGAGTAATTTGTTAATCATAGGCCGAAGCCGTTCTAGGTTTGCGTTGCGTTTGAGGAGGTAAATTGACCGCTATCCTGCAGTGATGTTGCCAGAGTTACGCGCGCGTAAAGTAAGGTAAATAACTGAGTGGTTATATTTGGGACGTAAGCGGTCAGGAATGGCGGTAAGCGGTTGGGCAAGAATTATTCGTCGGGTGGATATGTGATTGAGATCACAATAAAAATGCCCCTTCGATAATTAACCGAAGGGGTATTCTTAGAAGAGAGTGTCTAATTCCGCCAGTACGTTGTAGTCGTCATCAGCCAATAACAACGTTTTCCATTTGTCGAAGGTCAGGCACGGATGCGATGTGCCAAACACCAGAATATCCCCCACTTGCACGTCGCTATTAGCTGACAGTTGCAACATGCAGTGCTGATCCATAATACCTATACTGCGAATCGCCTGTGGATCAAATGCCAGTGATTTGCCGTTGCGGTAGTGGGCGACTGGTTGCGGCAGTCCGGCGTCGAAGGCGCAATCACGCTTACCAAAATTTACCACCGCACGATCAGCTTCCGGCACCGATTGCACCATGGCGACCAGTTCCAGCGCAGATGTGAGATCGCCTGCCAGATCGCAGGCCACAGGATCGCGGGCAAGCAACTGTTGTTGTGCCGCGTCGTAGATCCCGGTGTCGTGAGTGATGTAGCAGCCAGGGCGAATAACAATGCGGCAGTTATCAGGCTTTTCTGCCGCCAGCCAGATATTGCACACCACGTCATACCAGACCGTGCCTGCTCCGGTGAGAATAAACTCGCCATCAACCAGACTTGCCATATCACAGGCCAGTAGTGCGGCATCCCGCAGCAGAGCTTCTACCTGCGGTTGTGGATCGTCACCGTGTAAAACACCTTCATATAGCTCAAGCCCGCGCAGACGTAGCCCTGGTAATTGTGCCGCTTGCTTAGCCAGTGCCAGTGCGGCATCCGTTGAGCGGCAACCACAGCGCCCGCCGGGAACACCCAGCTCAATCATCACGTTTAGTGTCTGTTGCTGACTGGCAAAAAAGGCAGACAAAGCGCGGGCGTTCTCAATGCTGTCGATACAGCAGATAAAATCGACCGTCGGGTAATGTCGTTGCAACTGGGCAATCAACTGCATATTCGCCTTGCCGACCAGCTGGTTAACCATCAGCACTCGCTGAATACCGCTCGCCATTGCCGCACCAGCCTGCCATGCGCTACCGACACCTATTGCCCAGGCGCCTGCCGCCTGCTGCGCCTGAAAAATCCACGGCGTCATGGTGGTTTTACCGTGCGGTGCCAGTGAAACGCCGCGCGCGTCAGCGTAGCGTTGCATCCACGTAATGTTGTTCTCCAGGGCCTGCTTTTTAATGATCGCGGCAGGTAAACAGACATCTTCGGCAAGGAGATTTGCGGGCATTTGCATCAGGGCAGATTTATGGGGAACCAGAGGTTCAGAGTGGTATTTCATAACATTCACCTTTTAAGTTTTTCACCGTATCGGATATGAGTATCATTTGTAACCAAATGAAATATAAATATTTAGTTTATTTATCTTATGATTTATGAATAAAAGTATCAGAAAATCATCTGGGTTTTGCGTAGTTTTCCACTGTTTTTCATCCTTGTAAATGGTTAACTTGTCACCATTGCAGAAATGGAGTGACGAACATGCAGGTTGACTGGTTAATCAAAAATGTGACCGTTATCGACGGTAGCGGCGGCCCTGAATTTCGCGGTGACGTGGCAATAACAGGTGATCGGATTGTCGATATTGCCCCTGCGCTTAACGTTACGGCGCAGCAGGTCATTGACGGGGAAGGGCGGGTGCTGGCACCAGGGTTTATCGACGTTCATACCCATGACGATATCAACGTTATTCGCATCCCGGAATATCTGCCAAAGATCAGCCAGGGGATCACTACGGTGATTGTCGGTAACTGCGGGATCAGTGCGGCGTCGGCGAAAATGAAAGGTGAAGTTCCTGACCCGATGAATCTGTTGGGGGAAGCAGAGCACTTTATTTATCCTACCGTTGAAAGCTATGCCCAGGCAGTGGAAGCAGCCAGGCCGTCACTGAACGTTGGCACGCTGATTGGTCATACGGCGCTGCGTAATAACCATATGGACGACCTGTTTCGCCCGGCGACGGCGGATGAAATTGCCGCTATGCGTGCCGACTTACGTCTGGCGTTGAGTCAGGGGGCGCTGGGGTTAAGTTCCGGGCTGGCCTATGCAACGGCATTTCAGGCGACTACCGAAGAAGTCATGGCGCTGGCGGAAGAATTAGCCGGTGAGAAGGGCGTTTATACCACCCATCTGCGTTCTGAATTTGAACCGATTCTCGATGCCCTGGATGAGGCGTTTCGTATTGGGCGTCATGGCAAAGTGCCTGTCGTGGTTTCCCACCATAAATGCGCCGGGGCGAAAAACTGGGGGCGGACAAAAGAAACGTTGGCCTTTTTTGACCAAATGCGTCAACACCAGGAAATTGGCTGCGATGTCTACCCTTACTCAGCCAGCTCTTCAACGCTGGATCTCAAACAAGTCACCGACGAATTCGATATTGTGATCACCTGGTCACAAACACATCCGCAGCAGGCCGGGAAAACACTGGCACAAATCGCCATCGACTGGCAGATGAGTATGCTGGAGGCCGCGAAGCTGCTAATGCCTGCCGGGGCTATCTATTACAACATGGACGAGCGCGACGTCCGCCGAGTGTTGAGTTATCCGGTCAGTATGATTGGCTCTGACGGCCTGCCCAATGATCCCATGCCGCATCCACGTTTATGGGGCGCCTTCCCTCGCGTGCTGGGTCACTATTGCCGTGATGAAGGTTTATTCCCTCTGACCACGGCTATCCACAAAATGACCGGGCTTTCTGCCAGCCGTTTTCGCCTGCCCCAGCGTGGGCTGGTGAAAGTTGGCTATTTTGCGGACCTGGTGTTGTTCGATCCACAAACCATTCGTGATGTTGCCAGCTTTTCTGATCCCAAACGCCCGGCAGATGGCATTGAGGCGGTGATGGTGAACGGCGTTATGAGCTATGGTCGCGATAAACATATTACAGGCCGTGCGGGACGCTTCCTGCGCCGGCAGACCTCACATTAAGGAGTGAATATGAGCATTAAACGTTACGGTACGGAAGGTGGAACAGGCACTGGCGGGCAGCATTTGCCTTTTGCCAGGGCGGTTGAGGCGGGCGGCTGGCTGTACGTCTCCGGGCAAACACCCATGAAAAACGGTGAAGTGGTAGAAGGCGGAATCGTTGAACAGTCACGACTGGCGATCCAAAACTGTATCGACATCATGACTGAAGCCGGTTATAGCCTGGCGGATGTGGTTCACGTGAAAGTGATCCTGACCGACGCCCGCTATTTCCAGTCATTTAATAAAGTATTCAGAGAATTTTTTGGCGAGAATCCGCCTGCACGTATTTGTTGTGTGGCTGATCTGGTTGTCGATTGTAAAGTCGAAGTCGATGTGACCTGTTATAACGCGACCCGCTAATAAATTTAAGAATTAAAAAAACAGACCGCAATTGAGTGCTGAATACATTCAGCACTCCGGGAACTCTTACATTATTCTCTCTCTACTGGCAGGATGTGAATTATGAACAGTCATATCTTTTTAGTCGGCTTTATTATTTATGCCATCGCCATGATTTGGCTTGGTTGGTTTGTTTCTCGTAATCAGAAAAGCGGAGAAGATTTTCTGTTGGGCGGGCGTTCGCTGCCGCTGTTTCTGACGCTGGGGTCAACCGTTGCCACGATGGTTGGCACGGGTTCCAGTATGGGCGCAGTGGGCTTTGGCTACAGCAATGGCTGGGCCGGAATGCTTTATGGCGTCGGTGGGGCCGTAGGTATATTACTGGTGGCGTGGCTGTTTGCACCGGTACGTAAATTACGTTTTATGACCATGAGTGAAGAAATATCTTATTATACTGGCGGCAGCCATTTAATTAAAAATATTGTCGGCCTGATGATATTTATTGCCTCTATTGGCTGGCTGGGAGCGCATATATTAGGTGGCAGTATGTATCTTGCCTGGGCGACAGGTATTGATCTTACGGTGGCAAAATTAATTATTGCCTTAGCTTTTGCGATTTACGTTATTATCGGCGGTTATTCGGCGGTAGTGTGGACAGATACTATTCAGGCCCTAATTCTGTTCTTTGGCTTTATATTAATGGCTATTCTTGCCGTTGTTCACGTTGGTGGCTGGAGTGCGATTGAACAGGCGATGGACCCAAAAGCGATGAGCCTGTTTGCGATTGATAAAATGGGCGTGCTGCCTGCGCTTTCGCTGGCGCTGGTTATTGGTGTCGGCGTACTGGCCACACCATCTTATCGCCAGCGTATTTACTCGGGAAAAGACGTTCCCTCTGTACGGCGTTCATTTGTTATTACTGGCGTGTTGTATCTGTTCTTCTCGATTCTGCCTGCCATTATCGGCATGGCGGCGTTCACCATGAACCCGAATCTGGAAAACAGTAACTATGCCTTCTTGTTCGCGACCAGCTTCTTACCTGCCATTCTTGGGCTGGTGGTGCTGATTGCCGGGCTTTCTGCCACCATGTCTTCTGCCAGTTCTGATGCCATTGCGGCAGTGGCGATTATGATGCGCGACGTCTACACCATGATTACCGGCAGAATGCCGCCGGAGGACAAGGCCATTACTTACTCACGCTGGATGTTGACCTTTGTTATTGGCCTGGCGCTGGTCTTTGCTCTGACCTCTAATGACATCATCAGCTACATTACCAAAATGATTTCGATGCTGATGTCCGGGCTGTTTATCTGCTCGATTCTCGGTCGCTTCTGGCTACGCTTT
Source organism: Escherichia sp. 94.0001 (assembly GCF_013369155.2). Classification (NCBI taxonomy): domain Bacteria; kingdom Pseudomonadati; phylum Pseudomonadota; class Gammaproteobacteria; order Enterobacterales; family Enterobacteriaceae; genus Escherichia; species Escherichia sp. 94.0001. Next base: position 23,330 of record NZ_JABWMS020000036.1, read on the forward strand.
AACTGGCAGGGCGCGCTGGCGGCGTTAGTGAGCGGTATGGTGATGTCAATTGTGGTGCTGATGAATGCCGACTGGCTGGCTTACTGGGGTAACCCGTGTATTCCGTCAGTGCTGGGCAGCCTGGTCGCTGGCGTACTGGTGACGTTGGTAACGCCAGCAAGTCAGGTCAGCCGGGAAGAAGCTTTGGCTATTATCACCAATGAGCGTGAAAACCAGAGTGTCGTGATCACCAAACCTGAAGAAGCATAACCGACAATGCTAATCGCCAAGTGGCTGGCGGTTAGCGCCCCCACGGTGGCTGTCTAACACCAGTTTTATCCGCCGCAGGCGATCTTTCGCCTGCGCTTTATTTGCCATTGCCAGTTCCGTTGCCAGTACATCGACCATGGCTAACATCGCGTAGCGGGAAGGCGTGGGTTTAAAGATGTAATCACTCTCCTGAACCAGCAGCGGCAATACCAGATCCACCTGTTCTGCCAGCGGCGTTTGTGCTGGCGTAATGGCAATAACACGCGCGCCATACTGACGGGCGATTGCCGCACTTTCGATGATTTCCGGTGTATAACCGCCCAGCGACAGCACAATCACCACATCCTGCGGCATCACTGCCGAGCACATCATTCTCATCATCAGGGCATCATTCTGACTAACCACAGGTAGCCCCAGACGGAATAAACGGTACTGAATCTCCTGTGAACAGATGGTGGAACCGCCGCCAGTTCCCAATGCAAGAATTTGCCGCGCCTGACTTAACCAGCTTACCGCCTGGCTGATGGCATTCATATCCAGCGAACGACGATGCGTTTCCAGCACGCTAATAATCGCTTCGTAGATCCCCTGAACACCGTCAAGATCCGGTACATCGAGAATAAACCGCTGCCCGATAGCCAGTGACTGCGCCAGTTTGACTTTCAGCTCGCGGACATCTTTACACCCCAGAGCACGGGCAAAACGCGTCACCGACGCCTGACTGGTTTGCGTTAACCGCGCCAGCTCAGCAATAGGCAGTTCCACCGCGGCGGGGACATCATCAAGAATAAATTGTGCGATACGCTTTTCAGTGGCGGTTAACGCCATAAACCGTTCGGTAATACAGGAGATGATATCGATGCTATAAGCCATGGGAGTATCACTGGTTCGAAGAAGATTGATACTTTGTACCATAAACTGCCGCTATAGAGTGTGACCCTCACAAAAAACGCAAGTTTGCTGCAACAAAAGCAGTGCCGACGCTTTTCCACAGCATAAAGTTTTCCACCACCAGGCCGACAACCAGTGTATCTGTCTAGTGGAAAGAGAAACCATGTTAAAACGTATCAAGATCGTGACCAGCTTACTGCTGGTTTTGGCCGTTTTTGGCCTTTTACAACTGACATCAGGCGGTCTGTTCTTTAATGCCTTAAAGAATGACAAAGAAAATTTCACTGTTTTACAAACCATTCGCCAGCAGCAATCCACGCTGAATGGCAGCTGGGTCGCGTTGTTACAGACGCGTAACACCCTCAACCGCGCGGGTATCCGCTACATGATGGATCAGAACAATATTGGTAGCGGTTCAACCGTTGCCGAGCTGATGCAGAGTGCCAGTATTTCGCTGAAACAGGCGGAAAAAAACTGGGCGGATTACGAAGCATTGCCGCGTGACCCGCGTCAGAGCACCGCCGCAGCGGCAGAGATCAAACGTAATTACGATATTTATCACAATGCGCTGGCGGAACTGATCCAACTGTTAGGTGCAGGCAAAATCAACGAATTCTTTGATCAGCCGACTCAGGGATATCAGGACGGTTTCGAGAAGCAGTATGTGGCTTACATGGAGCAAAACGATCGGCTCTATGATATCGCCGTCAGCGATAATAATGCCTCCTACAGCCAGGCGATGTGGATTCTGGTGGGCGTGATGATCGTCGTACTGGCAGTCATCTTCGCCGTCTGGTTCGGTATTAAAGCCTCGTTGGTAGCGCCAATGAATCGCCTGATTGACAGCATTCGTCATATTGCAGGTGGCGATCTGGTGAAACCGATTGAGGTGGATGGTTCTAATGAGATGGGGCAACTGGCAGAGAGTTTGCGCCATATGCAGGGAGAGCTGATGCGTACCGTCGGTGATGTGCGCAACGGGGCCAATGCTATCTATAGCGGTGCCAGCGAAATCGCCACCGGCAATAACGATCTTTCTTCGCGCACCGAGCAACAGGCCGCTTCGCTGGAAGAGACGGCAGCCAGCATGGAGCAACTGACCGCAACGGTGAAGCAGAACGCCGAAAATGCGCGTCAGGCCAGCCACCTGGCGTTAAGTGCTTCCGAAACGGCGCAACGTGGCGGCAAAGTGGTGGATAACGTGGTGCAGACCATGCGCGATATCTCCACCAGCTCGCAGAAAATCGCCGATATTATCAGCGTAATTGACGGCATTGCCTTCCAGACCAATATTCTGGCTTTGAACGCGGCGGTTGAAGCAGCGCGTGCGGGTGAGCAAGGGCGCGGTTTTGCGGTGGTTGCGGGAGAAGTGCGTAATCTGGCCCAGCGTAGCGCTCAGGCGGCTCGCGAAATTAAAAGCCTGATTGAAGACTCGGTGGGCAAAGTGGATGTTGGCTCTACGCTGGTCGAAAGCGCCGGGGAAACCATGGCAGAGATTGTCAGTGCTGTGACCCGCGTGACGGACATTATGGGCGAAATTGCTTCGGCTTCTGATGAGCAGAGCCGTGGTATCGATCAGGTTGGCTTAGCAGTAGCTGAGATGGACCGAGTAACCCAACAGAACGCTGCGCTGGTGGAAGAATCTGCCGCCGCCGCCGCCGCGCTGGAGGAGCAGGCCAGTCGCCTGACCGAAGCTGTGGCAGTGTTCCGGATTCAGCAAGAGCAGCAACGCCAGCGCGAAGCATCGGCAGTAGTAAAAACTGTGACGCCATCTGCGCCGCGCAAAGTGGCAGTGGCAGATAGCGGAGAGAACTGGGAAACGTTTTAATCGCCATAAAAATGCCCGATAAGCAAAATGTTATCGGGCATAGGGAAATTAATCTTTACGTGGGTCGTTGATCGGCTGACGAACCAGGAAGATGTATGCCAGTGCACCCGCCGCGGTGACGCAACCGCAGATGATTAGCGCCAGACGGAATGAGTGGGTGGTATCGACAATAAAACCAGTAATGATCGGCGCGAAAGAAGCGCAGATGAAGCTGGCAAAGTTCTGGATACTGCCCACCGATGCAGTCATGCGAGAAGCGACAGCGACGTGGATCAATCCCCAGCAGGATGTTCCAGCAAAGTGAATGCAGAACAGTGCCATGCCAATCAGCAGAACCGCCGTCATGGATGTTGTCGCTTGCGGTACTATCAGTGTAAAGGCGGCAGAACAGAACATCCCGGCAATAATGCAGATCTTACGGCTTTTAATCGGAGCCATTCCTCCTTTGACCAGCCAGTCGGTAACGTAACCATTGACCAGCATCCCGGCAGCCCCAAACAGGAAAGGGATAGCCGCCATCAACCCGGTGCTTTTTAAATCCAGGTTATAGGCTGTTTGCAGGTAACCAGGAAGCCAGGCCAGATACAGCCACGCAGTGTAATTGATGCCACTGAATCCGAGCATCATTCCCCACATTGTGCGGTTACGGAACAGGCTGCGCCATTCAGCAAAACTGAGTGGATCACGGCGGGCATTGACGCTACCGGCATTGAGATAGGCTTGTTCAACGGCAGTCAGTTCAACGTGCTCGCGGTTGCGATAGAGCATATACCAACCGATGGCGAGAAAAATACCCAACACACCAATGGTAATAAACATCCCGCGCCAGCCCATCACCAGCATCATCGCCGCCAGAATCGGTGGGCTTACGGCAACGCCAATGGTAGAAGCTGCGTTGAAGAAGCCCATCGGGCGTCCGCGCTCTTTGATGTTGAACCAGTCGTTAATGACTTTTACACCGCATGGGTTCATCGGCGCTTCACCAATCCCCATACCGATACGCACCAACACGAACTGCGTAAAGCTGTGCACCATGCCAGACATTGCCTGGAACAGTGACCAGAAGAACATCCCCAGTCCCAGCATCAGGCGCGGGCCTTTACGATCCAATAGTGGGCCGCAAGGAAGTTGCGCAATCCCGTAAGCGAGTGAAAACACGGAGAGCAAAGCGCCGATTTCGGTGGCACTTAATCCCAATTCTTCACGAATCGTTAAATTTGCTACCGACAGTGAACTGCGGTCGAGATAATTGATTACCGCCGCAAAAAATAATAACAACATGGCGGTGGTTTGAATGCGTTTAATTCGGGTACTGCGTTGAACTAATCCATCTGGTGGCACGGGAATATCTGCCGACGAAGATGGAGTAAATGAAGAACGCGGATCGAGGGTGATATTTTCTTTTTCCACGCCGGACTCCTGTATTTATAATTTTAATTGTTTACGTAATTGTGCATTACGCAAGGTTGACATTAACGGCAGGTAAAAGTTTTAGGACTTTACTACCGCTCACAAAAACATTTTTAGTCGACTGATTGTGAGCATAGGTAAGCGGGAATTTTCCGGTATTTATCTTTTGATAAAACCGTGCACCCGCTAATAGTTTGCTGTTTTTAATCCGTACTTAATGAGCATAACGCGTGTTCTCATTAATGGATCGAATCATTGATTGTTTAGCTGAATTCAAATGGTTACGGAGCGCAAGGGTGGCATCCAGGTCACTGCGGCAAATCAGAGCGCTGAGAATGGTCATATGCTCATCGACGGCAATGATATTGCGCTGTTTAAGATCGCTTTCGTCCCATTGATAGTGAAAATGAAAGATGACTGAGATGATCTCAAGCGATTGATCAAAAAAGATATTGTCGGCAGCTGAAAGCAGTAAGGAGTGAAAATCTCTGTCAAGTTGCGAGAACATGCGAAAGCTATTGCCGATGTTGTCACGCAGTAGTCGATGACGTTCGAGCATGGTTTTCGCCTGCAGCCAGCGGGGATCATGATCAGGCAGGTTGAGAAAGTGCTGAAGTGAATGAGTTTCGAGCATTTCGCGTAGCTCGAATAGCTGCTCGGCGTAGGATTGATCGAATTGCTTCATGCTCCACTGGCCGCGCTTTTCGCTCTGAATAAGATTATAACGACCGAATTTTAAAAGATATTCTCTTACAACTACCGGGCTGACACCCGCGGCCCGCGCCAGTTGCAGTTCAGAAAAAGTTTCCCCAGGGCGTAACTGACGCTGGTTTATCATCGTAAAAAAAGCCTGCTCAAACACTTTGTTTTGTTCACTCATTGAAGCGGTAGTACAGGCGAAACCGTCATCATGGTCAGGTTTACGCGCAATAACATAGTCGTTTCCAACCTGCGTCAAGACGCCGCATTCGCGTAAGTGGCTGAGAATATGACGCACTGTGGTGCGGCTGATGTTGTACATTTCCGCCAGCGCACTTTGCGATGGAAGTGGGGAAGGGATGTGACCCCGCGACATATCATCAATGACCTGGTTAATCACATTGTGGCGTAAATTTTGTGAGCGACTCATATTTTCCTCCTTGTGAGTCCATTAAAACCCGATTTAAAACATTTTTATGCGTGTGTTTTCACAAAACAGATTTTCCGTTCCGCTGCCATTTTTCATTTTCATTGATATCTAAGGCAACAAAAAATGGAGAGCCGAATCATGTCTACGATGAATGTTTTAATTTGCCAGCAGCCGAAAGAATTAGTCTGGAAACAACGCGAGATACCTATTCCGGGTGACAATGAAGCATTAATAAAAATTAAGTCTGTCGGGATTTGCGGTACCGATATTCATGCCTGGGGTGGAAATCAACCATTTTTTAGTTATCCACGCGTTTTAGGCCATGAAATATGTGGGGAGATTGTTGGGCTGGGTAAAAATATTGCTGATCTTAAAAATGGTCAGCAAGTTGCTGTGATCCCTTATGTTGCCTGTCAGCAATGCCCGGCATGTAAAAGCGGTCGCACCAATTGCTGTGAAAAAATTTCAGTTATTGGTGTGCATCAGGATGGTGGTTTTAGTGAGTATTTGAGCGTGCCGGTGGCGAACATTTTGCCCGCAGACGGTATTGACCCGCAGGCGGCAGCATTGATTGAACCTTTCGCTATTAGCGCACATGCGGTGCGTCGTGCAGCCATTGCTCCCGGCGAGCAGATGCTGGTGGTCGGGGCGGGGCCAATCGGTCTGGGCGCGGCGGCAATCGCTAAAGCTGATGGCGCACAGGTGGTGGTGGCGGATACCAGTCCGGCACGCCGAGAACATGTGGCAACGCGTCTGGAGTTGCCCGTGCTGGACCCGTCAGCCGAAGATTTTGACGCGCAGCTGCGGGCGCAGTTTGGTGGTTCGCTGGCGCAGAAAGTGATCGACGCGACAGGTAATCAACATGCGATGAATAACACCGTAAATCTGATTCGTCACGGCGGCACGGTGGTGTTTGTCGGTCTGTTTAAAGGTGAGTTGCAGTTCTCCGATCCGGAATTCCATAAAAAAGAAACGACGATGATGGGCAGCCGCAACGCCACGCCGGAAGATTTCGCTAAAGTCGGTCGACTGATGGCGGAAGGAAAAATCACTGCCGACATGATGTTAACCCATCGCTATCCGTTCGCCACGCTGGCAGAAACCTATGAGCGCGATGTGATTAACAATCGTGAGTTGATTAAGGGTGTAATTACTTTCTTATAAGGCGAGATTATTAAAGTTGCCATGCAGCGTCCGGGGAAGTGTTGGGCGCTGTTTTTTTTGTTTCTTAATAATGTGTTGTGAGCCGGAGAAGGTGTGTAGGTCGCACCTTATGCGACCTACAAATCAGTCAGGAATTACCCTTCACGTTCCACCACTTTAATTTCCACCATGCCGATACCAAGCTTACGCGGCGAGTGTCCGAGGATATTCCCTTCGTTGGTTGAGACAGGTTCCGGCGGCACAATTACCAGCGTGTTGGCATCGGTTGGGTTATCGAAATGCAGCGTGGTGGTGGTTACTTCATTGCCCAGCACAAGGGTTTGTTCTTCATTGCCTACGCGTACCGGAATAGGACGGCTGGCGTTATTGCCGTATGCTTTGGCGGTAATCACCAGGTCAAATTTCTTCGGCAGCGGATGCTTGTACTCGATTTTTACTTCGTCGCCCAGCTGTGCGTTGGACCAGCGGCCCCACGACTCCGGACGAGAAATCCCGCTAAACTGTTTCACCTCTTCTGGCGCACCGGCGACGTTAAAGATGAAACTGTCGGCTTTGTAGCGAATATCGTTATCAACAATCTTCAGCGTATCGACATTGCCTTTGTAACGCGCCATGTCGATGACCGTATCTTTAAATGCCGTTTTGCCCTTCCATGTTGTTTTATCAACATGCTGGACAATTTGCTGACCGCCAAGCTGCCCTTGCGAGACACACCAGTCGGTGGAAAGTGCCAGTTCCGGAGCCCAGAGTTGTGCCATCTTATAGCAACGGTCAACCCAGACGAAATTGTCGCGTGGAGCAAAATCGGCCAACTGGAAACGCAGCGGTGCTGAGTATTCACTTTCCGGCAGCGGTTCCACGCGCTTGTCTGAAACCCGCAACAGCAGCGGCAAACGGAAATGGCTACCCGAGAAGGCAATCATGTTTTTCTGCTGGTCGATGGTGAACTCTTTCATCTCTTTAGGGAATTTCCACAGGCGGATGATATCTGGCTTCCACGCCAATGTTTTCTCTTTGATATTGAGGAAGATTTCCGACATCGACTGCCCGGATAAACTGCTACGACCAAGTCCGAGATAGTTATCGCCACCGAGAATATCCAGCACCGTCGCGCCGTTATCCATCGTGTTACGCTTCACCGCCAGCGTCTCTTGCTGCGGCTTGTCGCCACGGATGACAAAAAACAGGTTATTGCGATCCTGTTTATTGAGGTATTTCCACGCCGTGTTGTTCATCGCTAAATGGTCAGAAGAGACGACGATGACAGTATCTTTAAACCACGGTGACGCTTTGATTTTGTTGATAAACGTCGCGATGTTCTCCTGGCTGCAACTTACCGCGCTGAATGACTGATTCGGCTTACCGTCAAAATCATATTTTTTGCGGTTACAGGTGCGCGAGATAAAACCATCCGGGTGATGGGTATCGACTGTCAGGGTAAACAGTGAGAATCGCTGACCAGAGCGGGAAAGCTCTTCAAACTTTTTCCACGCTTCATCCAGCACGGTATCGTCGTAGAATCCCCAGTCGTTGCGATAGTGTGGGTCTGCCACCACGCTTTTCAGCTCTTCTGAGCCATATAAATGGTCGAAGCCGTGCGATTTCAGGAACACATCTTTACCGGCAAAACGCAGATTCGCGCCCTGCACGAAATAGTTCTGATAACCCGAGTTCTTCAGGATATCGCCCAGGCAGATGTTCTGTGGGAAGAAGCTGGAAACAGAAGCGGAGGCGTTGCCTTCAAAGGGAGCAAACAGCGGAATGCCGCACTGAGAAGCCACCATGCCCGCAATCGTGTAATCCGTTCCTGGCAGCTGCTGCGTGTGGCTGAAATCCAGGCCTTCATTTTTCAACGCGCCCAGTTCAGGTGTGAGATCCGGGAAAGCCTCGTTATCAAAATAGGTCCGCTCGAGACTTTCGCCGTAGATATAAACCAGGTTGAGTTTCGGGTCAGGGATAGTTTTCGACGGCTCTTTATAATAAGCCGCAAAGTCCGGGTCGCCGTCGCGTGACTGGGATTTCACCAGTTCCGTTATCTGACGAAAAGCCGGGCTGGCGTCCACTGAACCCAGCGCCAGTAAGAGTGCCAGCAGGCTGTAACCAAAATGGTGCGGATGATGACGACGACGGCGCAGGATCCAGCCCAGAGCACCGAACATCGCCGTCAGCCCCAGCACAATGCCGATACCCGGAAGAATGTATTTGCTGACGCCAGCACCGGTCAGGCTGTTGGTTAAGGTATAGAGAACCGCGTCGTTAATACCATCACCAGTAAAATAGTCGCTGGCAAACAGGGTGATATTTAAAACGACAAATAGCCCCAGCACCGTTAACGTGGCTGCAAACCACCAGGTGTTACGTCCCGCTTTCCATGCGTAAATCAGCACAGAGGCGAGAAAAAGGGCGAAAGAGAGTAGTTCTGACAACGGGCGATCCTCACTAAACCGGGCCGTTTAGCCAACGTTTAAGCTTTTTGAGAAGCACAATGTAATGGCGTCGCCATATTGCTGCAATTCTAGTGTCAAAAAAATGCGATGTTGTTAGGAATTAGTTTATAAACAGACTTTTTTGATTACGGTCGCTTCCCGTGTAACAGGGGGAAAACCGTCCAGGAGCAGGGAAAAGGGCAGGAGAGAGCCGCGTCAGCCGGGTAACAGCTAAAACGCGGCGTTTCGCGGATCAGGAAATGAAGTTTAGCCCTTGCTTTAACACCAGATCGCAGGCTTTGGTTTTCACCTTTTCTGCCAGCGGAGTCGTTCCGATGTTATCCAGATTGAGTTGCTGACCATCTTTGGTTTTCAGCAAACCCTGAATGCCATCCAGATAGTTGGTGTCTTCTTTTTGCTCTTCACTGTTCAGGCCCAGCTTTTCCAGCACCTGGTTCTTGATGTTTTCGGCATCGGTTACCGAAGCTAGCTTTTGCTTGGCGCAGTATTGCAGTATGCCTGCGGCATTGTTCATGTTATCTGCGCTTAAGGCCTGGTTCCCGCTGCTAAGCAAGCTAGTTAATGAAGCGAGCGACCAACCGCCTTCTTGTGTCGTGCTGTTTTGGTTGCCAAGTTCGCTGGCGGCGCTGGAGAGCGCATCTTTCCAGGATGCAGCATGCACCCCGGTGGAAATTAATGCGCTGGCGGCAAGGGCACAGCACAGAAGGTGTTTAACAGTTTTCATCATTATTACTCAATGTGGAATTGTGTCGCAGTATACCGCCAGAAACGGGGATTAATACTCTTTACCCGTTACCCGGCTACGGTAGCTATCCCAGTTGAAGATCACCCACAAACTGTTGCCCAGACGCATACGGTCCATCACGCGTTCGCCCAGCAACTTGGTCATCTCTTCCATATTACTGTTGGTCAGCATCCCGGTTGGGCGTTTGGAAGAAGAGCGGCGATCGACGATCTGGTTGATGATCACTTTTTCGTATTTAGATTCGGTCTGCACACCGATCTCATCGATCACCAGCAGATCAACGTTGCTCAGATCGTTAAGCAGTTGTTCTTCGCTGGTACCGCTATTCCTGAAGGTATCTTTCATCGCCGACATAATATCGGCCACGGTGATGATCAATACGGATTTACCGCGTAGCAGTAGCTCGTTGCAGATTGCCGCCGCCAGATGGTTTTTGCCGGTTCCTGGCTTGCCAGAAAAGATGAAGCTGGCGATGTTGCCGTCAAACTCTTCGACATACTGGCGTGCTTTGCTTAACGCATTCATCTGCCCTTCACACTCAACGCGATAGTTCTCAAAGGAGCAGTTCTGATGCAGTGGACGAATACCGGAGCGGTTAAAGGTGCGCTGCATTTTCATCGCCCGATTTTCACGTTCGAGAGCGGCGGAGCGGATCGCCCCTTGTTCTTTCTGCCAGGCCAGCAGTTCTTCACCCGTTTTAAACGCAGGTTTGATATGGGCAGGCATCATTTTTTGCAGGCGTTGCATCAGGTCGCCAACGTTTTTCATCGTTACCCTCTGAATCCTGGTGGAATTTGGCTGTCAGGTTCGCTGACCGTATTCACATCTCGTTTCGGCAGTCCGCCGTTGCTGGCACGGCCGATTTGCAGGCTGCGCGCCAGTTTTTGTTGCCACTGTACATGGTGAAAGACTTTACCTTCCGCCTGCCAGTAGGCAATGAATGAGGCCAGTTCTTCGGTGGTCACCGGCTCTTTTAGCGCCACGCCCCATAGCGCCGCCAGGCGGATAAAGTCGGCATCGGGTTGCCAGTCCGGATACATGGCGAATTTCCCCATGGGTACAGCAACGGGAGCGGCTTGCGGTTCCTGATAGAGTTGATCGTCCAAAGCGACATCGCTTCCTGGACGCGCCAGCTTTTCTTCCAGCGCCAGCAGTTCAGCCAGGCGCGCAGGCGTGACGGCATAAAACGCCGGGGCATTGTTAGCAAATACGGCAACCACACCGCCTTCAGCTTTTGCCAGAACGGTTTGGTGATCGTGTACCAGGGCGTCAATACCAACGACGTCCGGGGTCAAAACTCTGGAAGACATACTGTTTCTCAAATATGGAACGATGAACAAGAAGGGAGATAACTTTTATAGTAACACACGGAGGAGAGGAGGCTGTCTCTCATCCGCGTGCTTTAAGTGAGGCAATTTTATACGCGAGGGCGTTTGCGGTACAACCATAATCCAGGAATGGAAAGGCCGATGGATAATGCACCAACAATCGATGAAGCTGTAAGAAAGTTGGTTAACAGGGTAATCATCAACGGTTCGCTGTAACCTAGCTGGCTGATTTTTACCGCCGAAATCATTGCAGTATAAGCAGAGATGCCCGGAAACATGGGGATAACAGCCGCCACGGTAAACACTTTCGGATGTGCCAAATACCAGCGCGACCATTGAATACCAATGGTGCCGACCAGCATAGAGGCCATAAAGGTTGACCATTCAATATTCAGCCCGCTGGTCATTAAGATCATTCGGGAACCATGACCTATCGCACCAAGCAGCGCACACCAGCGTAACGCCCGAACGGGAACGTTGAACACCATCGCAAAGCCGACCGCTGGAATGGCGGCGAGGATCATATCCTGCGCCAACGCTAACAGAAATTCGATCACACCCATCCGCGTAGCCCCCAAATCGTCAGTGCCATCACCACGCCGACGCAGGTAGCCAGTGTCAGCAGACTGGCGATCGCCCAGCGTGCCAGTCCGGTATTGATGTGGCCTTTAAACATATCGGCGACGGCATTAATCAACGGAAAGCCCGGCACCAGCAGCAGAACGCTGGCGGCCATCGCGATGGTGGGTGTATTGCTGAAAGTGGGAAGTTGCAAAAGCAAACCGGAAATGGTGGTGGCGGCGAAAGCGGTGAGGCAAAAGTTGATCTGTGGATGAAGATGACGTTGTGCCAGCAGCTGGCGGATATACATTGCGACCGTACTGGCAAAGAAGGTGATGACGGCACCGTCCCAGCCACCGTTATTGAGTTTACAGAAACAGGCGCAAGAAAGGCCGACCATCAAGGCTACCAGCCATCGCGGGTAACGTAATGGCCGAATTTGGCTAAATCTTTTCTCTACGCCTTTGTAATCCAGCAGATGATGCTCCGCCAGAATCACAATGTGCTGGACTTCAGTCACCACATGCATATTAATGCCGCGATCGTGATTTTTACGTGTCGATGTCAGGCATTGCCCATCTTTAATGGTTGTCAGCACGATGGCGTTCGAAGAGATAGAACTTTCGACGCTGTCCATTCCCAGCGCCCGACCCAGTCGTGAGGAAAGTTCATCAACCAACGCGCTTTCCGCACCATGTTGCAAAAGAAATAATCCGCACTGGATACAAAGCCGTGTTACGGCTCGCTGTTGCTCAGTTTGCATAACTCGCCCTTTGTCATAGACGTGCTGCGTATTGTTCAGATAATGAGAATCTATTTGTATCATGAAGCGCGGTTGTTTTGCGGCAGGTTAAGATCAAAATTGCGCTGATTAATCCTGGTTATCGGGAGAAGCTCGGTGTTAAAAAGCGAATTATCTCTCGCCGCAAACAAATTATCGCATGAATATTATCACTATAATGAATTTATTGTTTAGCCCTTACGAATCAGGATAAAAGATAACTGGGCGCGTTTTTTAATTTTAACAAGTTAAAACTATCAGATTTTATTGAATAAATATTGATTGTGTGATTTTGCTTCCTGCGGGAAGGGATATCAGTTAATTATAAATTAAATGAATGAGGATTCTGTTTTTCATTAAGTATTTCTAACAACTTAATGTAGATATTTTAAATGTCTCCAGGCTATTTCACCAGGTTATCATTTGATGCTAACCTTCTGACACATGCAGTGGAGTTATTGTGCAGCAGGAGTATGCTGATATGAAAGTGAATGCAAAGGATAATTTATTCGCTTAATCTATTAATTTGCTGGAAACATTTAAGGAATGAATATCCTGAATAGACCATCATGATTTTTAGACAGTGGATGTGGAGGAAATATGTTGCCAGGATGCTGCAAAAATGGAATTGTTATCAGTAAAATACCTGTTATGCAAGCAGGATTAAAAGAGGTCATGAGGACTCACTTCCCTGAATATAAAATAATATCCAGCGCCTCTGCGGAGGACCTTACCTTATTACAATTACGTCGTTCCGGATTAGTTATTGCAGATTTAGCCGGTGAAAGTGAAGATCCACGTTCTGTTTGTGAGCATTATTATTCTTTAATCTCACAATATCGGGAAATTCACTGGGTTTTCATGGTGTCACGCTCCTGGTATTCCCAGGCGGTAGAACTGCTCATGTGCCCTACGGCGACATTATTGTCTGATGTTGAACCCATTGAGAATCTGGTCAAGACCGTGCGTTCTGGCAATACGCACGCAGAGCGTATCAGCGCCATGCTGACCTCTCCGGCAATGACTGAAACTCATGATTTTAGCTATCGCTCCGTCATTCTCACTCTTTCAGAGCGCAAAGTGCTGCGGCTATTAGGTAAAGGATGGGGCATCAACCAGATAGCTTCATTGCTTAAGAAAAGTAATAAAACTATCAGCGCCCAAAAAAACAGTGCGATGCGTCGACTGGCAATTCACAGCAACGCTGAAATGTATGCATGGATAAATAGCGCGCAGGGTGCAAGAGAACTTAACTTGCCTTCTGTTTATGGAGATGCCGCAGAATGGAACACAGCCGAATTAAGAAGAGAAATGTCGCACTCATAGAAAAATGCGTCATGAGCAGTATCGGTATTGAGAGTTTATTCAGAAGGTTTGCAGGTAACCCTTATAAGCTCCATATCTATACCAGTCAGGAGTCATTTCAGGATGCCATGTCGCGGATCTCGTTTGCGGCGGTCATTTTTTCTTTTTCTGCCATGAGAAGTAAACGCAGAGAGGGATTATCTTGCCTGACTGAACTGGCGATTAAGTTTCCGCGTACTCGCCGTTTAGTTATTGCGGATGATGATATTGAAGCTCGGCTGATTGGTTCATTGTCGCCATCACCGCTGGACGGTGTATTAAGTAAAGCGTCGACGCTGGAGATTTTTCATCAGGAACTCTTTTTGTCATTAAATGGTGTGCGTCAGGCGACCGACCGATTGAACAATCAGTGGTATATTAACCAAAGCCGGACGCTAAGCCCGACGGAGAGAGAAATATTGCGCTTTATGTCGCGTGGCTACTCAATGACACAAATTGCCGAGCAGCTTAAACGCAATATCAAAACGATCCGCGCGCATAAATTTAATGTAATGTCGAAACTGGGCGTCAGTTCTGATGCAGGGTTGTTGGAGGCCGCAGACATTCTGTTATGTATGCGTCATTGCGAAGCAAGTAACGTGTTGCACCCCTATTAATACGCTTAATGCCGGGTTTACTTCCCCGGCAAATTTTTCTATTTCAGCGTACAGTCACCACATTGCTGCACATCCGGCAAGCGATAACGCTGGCAGCAAGTGCGGCGCACCAGCAGGCCGTCGCGCAGCACCACGGTACGCCAGAGTGGATTATCTTCACCGGTAGTGAGCGTTTTCTCAAAAAAGAGGGCATGGCGCAGCGATTCAACCGTCGCCTCGCCGAGCAGCTGTTTCATCTCAGTGAGATACCAGTTGATCAAATAACCGGTATTGCTCCAGATAAGTTTGCCGTTGATCTCTCCCGTCGCTTCTAATGCCTGCACAACCGGAACCAGCGCCTGGCTGATTAACGTTTCCATTCGCTGCTGCGGCGAATGTGGTGTTGCGTTTTTACTTTCACACACATCGACCCAGAAACAGGCGGCGCGTCCGGTTTCGTGAAACTCAACGTGGAAATGTTCCGGCGACACATCTAATGCTTTTTCCTGCGTCAGCAGCGCCAACATTAATGGTGGCACCATCAGGCCGATATACCATTGCGCCCATAGTGAGATCAGCGGTTTGTTCTCGCGGATCATCAAGGGTTGGTTGCGGTAGATATGATCGGAATAGACCGCCAGTAGAGAACTTAGCGTATTCGGTGATGACCATTGCGCCAGCGTCATGGCGTTAAGCGGAGCGGGTTCATCCAGGCGGATAAACTCGAGCAAATGTTCACGATGTTCGGCGATCGTCGCCCGTACGGCTTGTGCAAGCCCAGCATCCTGCGGCTGGAGATGCGTTCGCCAGATAACATCTTCATAGAGCGGTGCGGAACGATAGGCCATAATCGGGATAGTAATCTAAATGATAATGATTGCTAATCCTAACGATGGGTTTACCCGATAGCAAGGGATTTCTCTGGCTTGCAAATGATAAAAATTATCATATGATATTGGTTATCATTATCAATGAAAGAGATGAAACCATGTTGCAACGTATGCTGGGCAGTGGCTGGGGAGTGTTGCTGCCGGGATTGCTGATTGCAGGGCTGATGTATGCGGATTTATCGCCGGATCAGTGGCGGATTGTCATTCTGATGGGATTAGTATTGACGCCGGTAATGCTGTATCACAAACAGTTACGGCATTACGTTTTGCTACCATCGTGCCTGGCGCTTATTGCTGGCATCATGCTGATGATAATGAATTTGAATCAGGGATGACAAAACAGGGAAGAAACAAGAAAGGAAGTAAAGATAATTGGTGCGAGGGGGGGGACTTGAACCCCCACGTCCGTAAGGACACTAACACCTGAAGCTAGCGCGTCTACCAATTCCGCCACCTTCGCACAGTCATCTTACTTTTTTTGATATCGCCTCGTTTGGTGCGAGGGGGGGGACTTGAACCCCCACGTCCGTAAGAACACTAACACCTGAAGCTAGCGCGTCTACCAATTCCGCCACCTTCGCCCAGTGCGAGCAATATCAACGTGGTTTTTGGTGCGAGGGGGGGGACTTGAACCCCCACGTCCGTAAGGACACTAACACCTGAAGCTAGCGCGTCTACCAATTCCGCCACCTTCGCATACCATCAATTCTTAAAAAGAATTGCTACCACGGAGGCGCATTCTAGTGGTTTTCAGCTTTTCGTCAATAGTTAATTATCGACGGAGGTGTAATTGCTGGAAAAATGTCCAGCAGGAAACTAACGTGCAGGTTTTGTAGGTCGGATAAGGCGTTCACGCCGCATCCGACACGGTATTTGGGTGCAGATGCCAGATGCGACGCGGGCGCGTCTTATCTGGCCTACGAAGGGCTAACTTGCAGGTTTTGTAGGTTGTATAAGGCGAGCACGCCGCATCCGGCAAGGCTTGCGGCGGGATACTTAACCTTTCTTCGCCTGGCGGGTCATAATGGCGCGATACACCTTGAAGCGCCCGGTTTGCGCGATCACTTCATGGAAGCCAAATGTCTCATCCAGCACGTCCGGGTAAGGCAGGAAGGCGTTCGCCACAATTCGCAGCTCGCCGCCGCTGTTAAGGTGACGCACCGCGCCGCGAATCAGCGTTTGCGCCGCCTCCAGGCTGGTTTGCATCCCATCGTGGAACGGCGGGTTGGAGATGATCATATCAAAACGACCTTTCACCTCGGAAAAGACGTTACTGGCAAAGACTTCACCTTCAACACCGTTGGCCGCAAGTGTTGCGCGGCTGGCTTCAACTGCTGGCGCAGAAACATCGCACAACGTGAGACGAATCTTCGGTGAGTGGCGTGCAAAGGCAACCGAAAGCACGCCCGCGCCACAGCCGACATCCAGCACTTTACCTTTCGTGTGCGGAGTTAACGTCGAGAGCAGCAACTGGCTACCGACATCCAGACCGTCGCGGCTAAACACGCCCGGCAACGTTTTGACCGTCAGGCCATCGACGCTGTATTCGCCCCAGAATTTATCGGCATCAAACATCGGCTGCTTTTCCAGACGACCAAAATAGAGGCCACAGCGACGGGCGCTGTCCACCTTATTCAACGGGGCATAATCTGCCAACATCTGCTCGGCGCTGCGCACGCCGCTTCGGTTCTCGCCAACGACAAAAATATCCGTTCCCACCGGCAGCAGAGAAAGTAAATTCATCAACTGGAACTGGGCTTCCGGTTTGTTCTTCGGCCAGTAGTAAATCAAAGTATCGCAATCTGCGACGTCATCCGCTGTGGCGACCAGACTAAAACGGGCGTTATCACCCATCTGGCGGCTTAATACCTGCCAGTGGTGGAACTGCTGGGTATGAGCACGGCTGGCCGCGGTATCTAAACGCGCGGGCAGGTCATCCTGTAAGTCTCCGGCAAACAGAATACGGCTTTTTTCGAAATCATCACTGTGACGCAGCAAGACTTCACTTGCCGGGGTAAATGCAGACATGGAATGCTCCTCAATTGATACTGGCGGCGATTATAGCCATATGTTGGCGCGGTATCGACGAATTTGCTATATTTGCGCCCCTGACAACAGGAGCGATTCGCTATGACATCCCGACGAGACTGGCAGTTACAGCAGCTGGGCATTACCCAGTGGTCGCTGCGTCGCCCTGGCGCGTTGCAGGGGGAGATTGCCATTGCGATCCCGGCACACGTCCGTCTGGTGATGGTGGCAAACGATCTTCCCGCCCTGACCGATCCTTTAGTGAGCGATGTTCTGCGTGCATTAACCGTCAGCCCCGACCAGGTGCTGCAACTGACGCCAGAAAAAATCGCGATGCTGCCGCAAGGCAGTCGCTGCAACAGCTGGCGGTTGGGTACTGACGAACCGCTATCACTGGAAGGCGCTCAGGTGGCATCACCGGCGATCACCGAATTACGGGCAAACCCAACGGCACGCGCCGCGTTATGGCAACAAATTTGCACATATGAACACGATTTCTTCCCTCGAAACGACTGATTTACCAGCGGCTTTCCACATTGAACAACGCGCCCACGCCTTTCCGTGGAGTGAAAAAACCTTTGCCAGTAATCAGGGCGAGCGTTATCTCAACTTTCAGTTAACGCAAAACGGCAAAATGGCGGCGTTTGCGATTACGCAAGTGGTGCTGGATGAAGCTACATTGTTCAATATTGCGGTCGATCCCGACTATCAGCGTCAGGGGCTGGGAAGGGCGCTGCTGGAACATCTGATCGACGAACTGGAAAAACGCGGTGTGGCGACGCTATGGCTGGAAGTCCGTGCCTCAAACGCTGCCGCCATTGCCCTGTACGAAAGTTTAGGCTTTAACGAGGCGACGATTCGCCGCAATTACTACCCCACCAAGGACGGTCGCGAAGACGCCATCATCATGGCGTTACCAATCAGTATGTAAGACAAGGTGGAATAATGAAGTGGGACTGGATTTTCTTTGATGCCGATGAAACGCTGTTTACCTTTGACTCGTTCACCGGCCTGCAGCGGATGTTTCTTGATTACAGCGTCACTTTTACCGCTGAAGATTTTCAGGACTATCAGGCCGTTAACAAGCCCCTGTGGGTAGATTATCAAAACGGCGCGATCACTTCATTACAGCTTCAGCACGGGCGTTTTGAGAGCTGGGCCGAACGGCTGAACGTCGAGCCAGGTAAACTCAACGAGGCCTTCATTAATGCGATGGCGGAAATTTGCACGCCGCTGCCGGGCGCGGTTTCCCTGCTTAATGCCATTCGCGGCAACGCCAAAATCGGCATCATCACCAACGGCTTTAGCGCCTTGCAGCAAGTGCGTCTGGAACGCACGGGCCTGCGTGATTATTTCGATTTGTTGGTGATTTCCGAAGAAGTTGGCGTAGCCAAACCGAATAAGAAAATTTTCGATTATGCGCTGGAACAGGCGGGCAATCCTGACCGTTCACGCGTGCTGATGGTTGGCGACACTGCCGAGTCCGATATTCTCGGTGGCATCAACGCCGGGCTTGCGACCTGCTGGCTGAATGCGCACAATCGCGAGCAACCAGAAGGCATCGCGCCTACCTGGACCGTTTCTTCGTTGCACGAACTGGAGCAGCTCCTGTGTAAACACTGATTGCCTCCCCCCCGTTGATGGGTAAAATAGCCGCAATTTTTCGTTTTCAACAAGCGCGGCGCGATGCCGCTTACTCAAGAAGAAAGAATTATGACGTTGTCTCCTTATTTGCAAGAGGTGGCGAAGCGCCGCACTTTTGCCATTATTTCTCACCCCAATAATTAAGCCCAAATTAAAGCTCTTTTACTCTTTCAAAATCCTTTCAGTTAATTTAGGTTGAGTTATATAACTCATTTAAATACATTTGGTTATGTAGCTTCTTTAATTGAAAACTCTTTCATGTAACTTTAAATCGATCAGCTTGCTTTCATCAAAAATCTGTACATATGCTTGTACATAATGTACAAAACAGCAGAGGTGTTTTGCGATTTGTACAAGGTGAGTAATGGCGCTGTCTGATGCGTGGTTGCGTTCAGTCGTTGGAAAGGAACGTGATAAGGTTTTGGTTAAATCCGATCGTGATGGTCTGTCTGTCAGAGTATCACCGAAAGGTCGCGTAGTGTTCCAATATCGTTATCAATGGGCAGGGAAAGGTGAGCGTCTTGATATCGGAACTTACCCGGCAACTGGATTAAAAGAGGCCAGAGAAGAAGTTATCCGTCTTCGTGGTGAACTCGAGTCAAACCGTAATCCACGATTGGTCAAGCAGGCTGAAAAACGAAAAGCTACTGAAGCCATGACGGTAGAGTCTGTGATCCGTGCTTGGTATGAAGCATATTGTGTAAAAAATAAAAAAGGTTCTGAACAGATACTTCGCTCGTTTGAGCTGCACCTGTTCTCTAAAATCGGGAATATCCCTCACGATGCAGCTACATTGCATGATTGGTTAGAAGTCCTGGAGCCTCTTAGCACTAAGACTCCAGCAATAGCAGACCGATTGCTAATTAACGCAAAGCAGGCCCATGTCTGGGCGTATAAGAGAAAGCTCATTGAAACTCGCCCGCTGTCGGATATCACGGGTAAAGATATGGATATCCGTAAAGGTCAGAAGAAACGGTTTCTGACACATGATGAAATTAAAATCCTTTATGCTGCGATCGATGGTTCTCGAATGGTTCCTAAATACCGGGCCTTCATTAAACTATTGCTGCATTTTGGTTGCCGTAGTTCAGAGCTAATTACCGCCCGGGTGGACGATTTTGATTTCATTAATAAAGTATGGACTGTACCACCAGAACGACATAAGACTGGGGAGATAACAGGCGAACCGCTAAAGCGGCCCATTATTGAACCGGTTGAAGAGCTTATAAAGTACGCTATCTCTATGAACAATGGTTCCGATATGCTTTTTACTAAGGAAGGAAGCAGGGAACCCGTTGGTCGGACATCATTGCAGTCGCTGCCTTACAATTTAATGCAGTACGCATGGCGGTGTTTAGGATATCAATTCCCTCATTGGTCTCTTCATGACTTGAGACGTACAGCTCGAACAAATTTTTCTGATCTTACTGCGCCTCATATCGCAGAAATTATGCTTGGGCATAAGCTGCCAGGGGTATGGCAAGTTTATGATAAGAGTGATTATCTAGAAGAACAGCGTAAAGCTTACCTGGCATGGTGGAAGAGGGTTGAATCGATTGTTAATTGTACTATCTCTGATTCAAACTGACGGTTTGTATCACCTGAACATAACCAAATCTCCTAGCACACTTTGAGCGAGATGTGAGCGTTAAGTTTACGCCATTGTGTTGACATAAGAGGGGGCGGGTATCGATATCATCACTATCCCTATGCCCCTAAATCGCTCCTGCCATTTGATAAATGCAGATGTTTACCACCAAATGTTTTTGATACTATAGGTCGATTCATGATTTACCTAGAAACTTAGTTGTAACGAAAACTTCTTAACGGACACTATCTGGATAAAGTTAGTTTTTTATTTAAGAGGGTTAACATGTCAAAGTTAAAAAATGAACCATTAGTAAGGGTATCAGAAGAAGACGGAATAGAAATAAGGAAGATCCAATATCCAGATAATACGATAGAAAGAATTTATAAGCAGAAAGGTGTAATATTACCACGAATACCTTTAAAAGGCCGCTTTGTAGAACAATATGTGGCCTTACAGTTGCTTGATAAAGATCTTCGGAATGTTATTGGTTGGGAGAATATAATAAAAAATATTTGTAATAACATTAATAA
>NZ_JABWMS020000348.1:0-228 GCF_013369155.2 Escherichia sp. 94.0001
CATATTCACGCATCGAGGCAGCCGAACGGGCAAACAGGGCCGCATTATCCGAAAAAGCGGTACCTGTCCGCTGACTGATATCCATCAGCACTTTCTGTGATGACGAAAATTCATCGGATGACTGTGATGCCTGTTTCAGACGGGCATTCACGGAACTCCACTCATCAGCCAGTGAAATCAGGTGTCCGGTGGCAAAGGCACCGGCAAATGCGCCAGCCATTCCGACAG
>NZ_JABWMS020000349.1:0-226 GCF_013369155.2 Escherichia sp. 94.0001
ATCAACGGCAATGCTGACCACCGTCTTTTCCTGTGGTGGGTTCTGTTGCTGGTGGGTGTGAGGCGGTAGCGCAATATTTTTTGTGCGCTGCTTCAGTATGCTGGTGGCGGTCTGTTCTCCCGGTATGATGTCGCTTTCACGGTATACGGAGCGGATTTTTTCCGCACGCAACCCCAGCGAACGACGTAATACCGCTTCCGGTAGCGCGTCCGCCACCTGATTGCGG
>NZ_JABWMS020000350.1:0-226 GCF_013369155.2 Escherichia sp. 94.0001
TAACTTTTGCCAGACGCGACCAGTCAACGTCTGAAAGCGGGTTCGCATAAGGGTCACCGTTCCCCTTATAAACCCACAGGGTGGTTCCGGCCCCTTTCACCGGTGCCAGAGGATTTGGTGTTGGCATATCGTCCTCACATTTCATAGGTAATGACATAAGTCAGATCGGCTGAACTCCACAGGCCCGCATCATCGTCGCGCCGGTAGTCATAGCCACTGGCCACCA
>NZ_JABWMS020000351.1:0-226 GCF_013369155.2 Escherichia sp. 94.0001
CGGCCAGACGGAGGTCGCTGTCTTCACAGCTTACGAACCTGAGGAGTAAGAGACCCGGCGAGGGAGAAATCCCTCGCCACCTCTGATGAATCAGGCATCCTCAACGCACCCGCACTTAACCCGCTTCGGCGGGTTTTGTTTTTTCCTGGCATTCTGGTTTACAATTCTCACGCCAGCCTGAACAACTGGCACCTGCTGCGCCAGCAGAGACAACCGATGGCGCACG
>NZ_JABWMS020000352.1:0-226 GCF_013369155.2 Escherichia sp. 94.0001
TCACGCTCATCATCTGCGTGGACTTAAGATTGTCCTTTGCCTCAACCGGCGTGTGCGCCTTGCCGCCACCTTTGCCCATTGTCTCACCCTTTACTGTGATAACTGTTACGCACAAAAACAACAGGCATCCCGGAGGATGCCTGTATCATGACTGAATAAAAATTCTGAATATCTTCACATTTTCTGTACGCCCCCGTGGCAGATATCATTCCCGGGCGTTACAGTT
>NZ_JABWMS020000353.1:0-225 GCF_013369155.2 Escherichia sp. 94.0001
CTTCCCGTTCTTCCCTGGTAGCAAACCGGTAATACACCGTTCGCCAGACCTTACCATCAATGATCAGGATTCCTGCCCGCGCCATTTTAGCCGCAGCCTGATTTATGCTGGTTACGGTTGCGCCTGTTACCGCGGAAACGTCCTGTGCACAGAAGTTCTTATGCGTCCCGAGGTAATGAATAATTGCCTCTTTGCCCGTCATACACTTGCTCCTTTCAGTCCGAA
>NZ_JABWMS020000354.1:0-224 GCF_013369155.2 Escherichia sp. 94.0001
ATGGACCCGGGAGGAGGCTGTGCTGACAACGCAAAAACGAAAATTTGCGCTGGCGCTCATGTCCGGGAAAAACAAAACAGCGTCAGCCATTGCCGCCGGTTATTCGGCGAAGACCGCCAGGGTTAAAGGCTCGCAGCTGGCAAAAGATCCGGAGGTGCTCGCGTTTATAGCCCGTAAACAGTGCGAAACGGTGGAGGTGGATGAGGTTCCTGTTTACCGGCAGA
>NZ_JABWMS020000355.1:0-224 GCF_013369155.2 Escherichia sp. 94.0001
ATGGACCCGGGAGGAGGCTGTGCTGACAACGCAAAAACGAAAATTTGCGCTGGCGATCATGTCCGGGAAAAACAAAACAGCGTCAGCCATTGCAGCAGGTTATTCGGCGAAGACGGCCAGGGTTAAAGGCTCGCAACTGGCAAAAGATCCGGAAGTGCTCGCGTTTATTGCCCGTAAACAGTGCGAAACGGTGGAGGTGGATGAGGTTCCTGTTTACCGGCAGA
>NZ_JABWMS020000356.1:0-222 GCF_013369155.2 Escherichia sp. 94.0001
TCGAGGCCATAAAGTCGGCTTACATGGCCCAGGTGCAGTACAGCATGTGGGTGACACGAAAAGATGCCTGGTACTTTGCCAACTATGACCCGCGTATGAAACGTGAAGGACTGCATTATGTCGTGGTTGAGCGGGATGAAAAGTACATGACGAGTTTTGACGAGATGGTGCCGGAGTTCATCGAAAAAATGGACGAGGCACTGGCTGAAATTGGTTTTGTAT
>NZ_JABWMS020000357.1:0-220 GCF_013369155.2 Escherichia sp. 94.0001
TCTGTATCCGGGAACCAGCCATTGCTGTTTGTCTCAATAATGTTTCCCGGCCCCATACGGAACCGTATTTGCGTCTCCCCCGGGTCGCCCTTTGGTCCCTGAGGTCCGGTTGCCCCTACCGGGCCAGCCACACCTGTTTCTCCTTTCGGTCCCTGTGGGCCTGCCGGACCAGCATCACCTGCCGGTCCCCGTTCGCCGGTTGCCCCGACAGGGCCGGTGT
>NZ_JABWMS020000037.1:0-43989 GCF_013369155.2 Escherichia sp. 94.0001
CCTGTTTACCTCTTTCTCAGGGAGTTTAGTCTCCAGGATTCCCGGGGCGGTTCAGAATCCGCGCACAGGTGGCGCTTGTATTGATGACGAAGATGGCGCATATGAATGCCAGTGTTTTCTCTGGAATAGCAACCCTAATATACAGCCGGTAAAAATCAGGCAGTGTCTGGTAGGTTATGTGATGACGATAAAAGATCTCGACGGTAGCGGGCGCGATCGCATTGCACTGGGGCCTGACTGGTGGAGTAGCGGCTGGCGAGTCATTTATCTTTATGACATCCAACAGGGACAATGGATTAAGACCATACCTTCATTTTCTATGAATATTAGTATTCAGGAAGGCGCAATGGCTGATGGATTGATAAAACCAGATCCTCAGCATCCAGGGATGATTCAAATAAAGGATGCCGACATTGATGAAGCTAGCGGTGAACCGACCATAAAAATCGAGACGCATAAGCTGTGGGAATTAAAATAAACAACCCGCAGGCGGCAGAGATGCTGTCTGATTTATGGCTCATGAGTTGGCTTTGCGCCCGATCGTAGCGCCTTGCAATTAGCATAATAAAAAACGCCCCGGATGCGTCATCCGGGGCGTTTTATCTTAGTGAACGTCGTGAATTTACCACACAGCAGCCAGCAGCGTATGCGAGTCCGGCACCATAAAATCAACGGACATCATTACCGAGAGGGCAGTGATGGCGATGATCGAGAAGCCGAACAGCTTGCGTGCCCAGATTCGATCATCAGCAACTTTATAACCACGCAGCGCCATACCTAACCACCAGACGCTAACCGCCGCGGCGACCACCAGATATTTATACCCAGCGTAACCGCCAAGAGAGAGCATCAGCGTGGCAACAGCAAAGGCGATGATATACAGCGTGATGTGGTTTTTCGCTACCGAAATGCCTTTCACCACCGGCAGTACCGGAATGTTTGCCGCCTGATAATCCTTAAAGCGGAAAATGGCGATGGCATAAGAATGAGGCATCTGCCACAGACTGAAGATAGCCAACAGGATTGCTGCGCCGCTATCGAACTCGCCTGTCACTGCACAGTAGCCAATCACCGGCGGCGCTGCGCCGGAGAGCGAACCAATCAACGTGCCGTAGACCGAGTGGCGTTTCATGTACAGGCTGTAGACGCCGACATAAACCACAAAGCCCATCACCCCCAGCCAGCAGGCCAGCGGATTCGCGCCAAACCACAGCAGCATAAAGCCAGCAATACCCAGCAAGGTGGCGTACACCAGCGAGACAGCAGGAGAGATCAGGCCTTTAACCAGCACCCGATTCTTCGTCCTTTCCATCTTTCTGTCGATATCCCTGTCGATGTAGTTGTTAAACACACAACCCGACGCCACAACCAGTGACACCCCAACCAGCGTGTAGATAAACAGGGGATAATCAATGCTGCCCTTTGAGGCCAGCAGGAATCCCCCAATCACCGAGATCAGGTTGCCAAAGATGATGCCTGGTTTCGTTACTTGCAGGTATTGCTTAAACATCATAACCGCCGCTCTTAGTGCATCATCATGTTGTAGTTGAGGTTCCACATAATCCAGATGGAGCCTACAACCAGGATAGCGATGATTAGCACGGTGAAGACAAACGCCGTCATGTTCCAGCCTTCATCTGATTTGGTATTCATGTGCAGGAAGCACACCAGATGCACCAGAACCTGTACCACTGCCATTGCCAGGATTGTTCCCAGAATTACGGCCGGAGAGGCAGCCCCTGTCATCACCATCCAGAACGGAATCACCGTCAGAATGATCGACAGGATAAAACCTGTCATGTAGGTTTTTACGCTGCCATGGGACGCGCCGCTGTGATCGGTAGAATGACTCATTACATCGCCCCCATCAGATAAACAACAGTGAACACACAGATCCAAACCACATCCAGGAAGTGCCAGAACAGGCTCAGACACATGATGCGGGTACGGTTAGTGCTGGTCAGGCCGCGACGGGCGATTTGCACCATCAGCACCGCCATCCAGATAAGACCGGAAGTGACGTGAAGACCGTGCGTGCCGACCAGCGCAAAGAACGCTGACAGGAAGCCGCTGCGATCCGGGCCCATGCCGTTAACAATCAGGTGATGGAATTCATAGATTTCCATCCCGATAAATCCGGCACCAAATAACCAGGTCAACGCCAGCCAGGAGATAACCTGGCTTTTGTTGTTTTTGTACATGGCGATAGCCGCCATGCCGTAGGTGATGGAGCTGAACAACAGCAAGAAAGTTTCAACCAGAACGAACGGCAGTTCGAAAATGTCCTTACCTGTCGGGCCACCTGCGGTGCCGTTCACCAGAACGGCATAGGTAGCAAACAAGATAGAGAACAGAATGCAGTCGCTCATCAGGTAGATCCAAAATCCGAAGATTTTGTTTCCGCCTGCATCGTGGTGCCCGTGTTCGTGCGCGTGGGCAGTCGCGTGCGTCAAAGTATCAGTTGCCATTTTTCAGCCCTGCCTTAGTAATCTCATCGAAATGCTGGTTTTCCAGTTTTTCGATTTCTGCCACCGGCACGTAGTAATCCACGTCCTCGTCGAAGCTTTTCACGATCCAGGTGATGATCATGCCTGCGAAGCCAACAATCGCCAGCCACCAGATATGCCAAATCATGGCGAAACCGAAGATGGTGGAGAAAGCCGCAATGACGATACCGGCGCCGCTGTTTTTTGGCATATGAATTTCTTCATAGTGGTCTGGCTTTTTGTACGCTTCGCCTTTCTCTTTCATTTCCCAGAATGCATCACGCTCGTGAACGTGCGGCACAACGGCAAAGTTATAGAACGGAGGCGGGGAAGAGGTTGCCCACTCCAGCGTACGGCCACCCCACGGGTCGCCGGTCAGGTCACGGTTCTGGTCGCGGTCGCGAATAGAAACGTACATCTGAATAACGAGGCAGAGAATACCCAGCGCAATCAGTACTGCACCGCTGGCGGCAATCATCAGCATGGTGTGGAACTGCGGGTCAATCTGCTGGCTCAAGCGACGGGTCATACCCATGAAGCCCAGCGCATACAGCGGCATAAAGGCAACGAAGAAGCCGATGATCCAGAACCAGAACGCGCGTTTACCCCAGGTTTCGTTCAGTTTGAAACCGAACGCTTTAGGCCACCAGTAGGTCATCCCTGCGAAGCAGCCGAACACCACGCCGCCGATGATCACGTTATGGAAGTGCGCAATCAGGAACAGGCTGTTATGCAGAACGAAGTCCGCGCCAGGTACTGCCAGCAGCACGCCTGTCATACCGCCCACCGAGAAGGTGACGATAAAACCGATGGTCCACAGCATCGCAGAATGGAACACGATGCGGCCCTGATACATGGTGAACAGCCAGTTGAAGATCTTCACCCCGGTCGGGATGGCGATAATCATCGTGGTGATACCAAAGAAGGCGTTTACGTTCGCGCCCGCACCCATCGTAAAGAAGTGGTGCAGCCAGACGATGAACGACAGCACGGTGATACAGACGGTTGCCCATACCAGCGAGGTATAACCAAACAGACGTTTACGCGAGAAGGTTGCCGCAATTTCGGAGAACACACCGAAAACAGGCAGGATCAGGATGTAAACTTCCGGGTGGCCCCAGGCCCAAATCAGGTTGATGTACATCATCATGTTGCCACCCATATCGTTGGTAAAGAAATGGGTGCCCAGATAGCGATCCAGGGTCAACAACGCGACGGTAACCGTCAGAATTGGGAAGGAAGCAATAATCAGTACGTTCGCGCACAGAGATGCCCAGGTAAATACTGGCATCTTGAACATGGTCATGCCCGGTGCGCGCATCTTCAGAATGGTAACGAAGAAGTTGATACCGGTAAGCGTCGTACCTATACCGGATAGCTGGAGACTCCATATCCAGTAATCGACACCGACTCCCGGACTGTACTCTATTCCCGATAGCGGTGGATACGCCAGCCAGCCGGTCTGCGCAAATTCGCCCACGCCGAGAGAAACGTTTACCAGAATCACACCAACAACGGTAAACCAGAAGCTTAAGTTGTTGAGGAACGGGAACGCAACATCACGCGCGCCGATCTGCAGCGGAACCACCAGGTTCATCAGACCGATAACGAAAGGCATCGCCACGAAGAAGATCATAATCACGCCGTGCGCGGTGAAGATCTGATCGTAGTGGTGAGGTGGCAGGAAGCCCGCTTCGCCCGCAGAGGCAAGGGCCTGCTGGCTACGCATCATAATGGCGTCAGCAAAACCACGCAGCAACATCACAATCGCCACGATGATATACATGATACCGAGGCGTTTATGGTCAACGGAGGTCAGCCACTCTTTCCACAGGTAGGTCCACTTACCGAAGTAAGTGATCAGGCCAACGAGCGCCAGACCTCCCAAAATAATGCCAGCGATCGTAACCATGACGATAGGTTCATGGAACGGGACTGCATCAAGTGATAATTTTCCGAACATCTTTATTCTTCCTCAACCCCTTTAATGGGCGGATTCCGCGTGGCTCATGTCCATGCCTTCCATACCTTCGTGTGCGCTGTGCTCACCTTCTGGCTGGGTCATGTCCATGCTCTTACCGTGAGCCATAAACTTGTTAATCACATCGGCAAACAAGTCTGGTTTCACGTTGGAGAAATATTCCACCTGGTTGTATTCGCTAGGCGCGGCCAGTTTTTCGAACGCTGCCATGTCAGACATGGTGTTCGGCGACTGTTTCGCTTTTGCGACCCACTGGTCGAATTCGGCGCGATCCGGTGTTGCAATAGCTTTGAACTTCATGCCTGAGAAGCCCGGGCCGCTGTAGCTGGCGGAGATACCGTCATAAGTGCCGGGTTCGTTGGCGATCAGATGCAGGCGAGTCTGCATACCGGCCATGGCATAAATCTGGCTACCCAGACGCGGAATGAAGAAGGAGTTCATCACGGAGTTGGAGGTCACTTTGAAGTACACCGGAGTGTTCGCCGGGAACGCGATTTCATTCACGGTAGCAATGCCCTGTTCCGGGTAGATGAAGAACCATTTCCAGTCCATGGAAACCACTTCGATGGTAATGGGCTTCTCGTCGTGTGCCAGCGGCTTGCTAGGCTCAAGAGCGTGAGTGGTTTTCCAGGTCAGTACCGCAAGGAAGATGATGATTAAGATAGGTACCGTCCAGACCACAGCTTCCACTTTATTGGAGTGTGACCAGTTCGGGCTGTACTTAGCATCTTTATTGCTCGCACGGTACTTCCAGGCGAAACCAACAGCCATCAAGATTGCGGGAATAACGACAATCAACATCAGGCCAAATGCCGTCAGTATCAGTGAACGTTGCTCCAGACCAATCTGTCCTTTGGGATCTAACAGCGCAGAATTACAGCCACTGAGCAATACAGTGCCTGCAAATAATGACAACCATCCCAAACTTTTATTGTATTTCCTGAGTCTCATTTAACGACCTCAATTCCACGGGATCTGGTGGCGTTTAAAGTGTGTGGGCATTTTACGGGAAGGTTACATTACTGTAAACATGATTAAATTCCTGTTACTTGGATTTGGCTGCCAGGTCACATATGTTGCAAAACATATCAAGTTGATTTTAAGAAGCTGTTGCAAAAGGGCGTTATAACGAAAGGGGAGTGCAGAAGGAGTCTGAGCGGGCAATTGGTATAACCAATGCTAAATAAAACATTTATTTAACAAATAATTATCATTAAGGTGACAATTGGGTGGTGGGGAAATAAAGTCTCATTAGCTGAATCGTGTAAGAAAAAATAGAATTCATAAATGGTGTCAATAATTTCCAAACACTAAGCCGCACAAAAGAACAAATATTAATAAGCGATGCTGATGTTTATTTAGCCGTAATAATTACGGCGAGTGATTACTACAGCTAAATAATATTTACAGATTACGTCAGATGCGTTTTTCGTAGCGCCAGATAATCCAGCAAACCACCAAGCACGACGCCAGAAAGGGCGACTAAAACCCCGACTTCCAGCAGAGCAGGCAGAAAAGAGAAGTGCGTCAAATCCAGCGCGTCCATCGTCAACAGCAGTAACCACACGGTCAACAGGCTGACGCCCGCCGCCAGTGTCCACATGGCAAAGGCATAACCTGACGGATACTCGGTGCGGGAGATAAAGTTGTCATTTACTCGTGTATATTCAAGCGTCTGGCGACAAATCAGCAGCAAAATAAGCCCTGGTACGGCAGCGGCGACGGAGAACAGATAGAATGTCGACCAGCCGTGTGCTTCAACAAACCAACCCGCCACGGGGCCGACATAAACTCGCCCTACAGCAGAAAGCGCTGAGAGCAGGGCAAATTGAGTAGCGGAAAATGACTTATTACACAGCGTCATTAACAGCGCGACAAAGGCTGATGTACCCATCCCGCCACAGAGGTTTTCGAAAAAGACGGCTGCACCCATGCTGTAGAGATGCTTATCAGTAATCGACAGCAGCCAGTAACCGGCGTTAGATGCACCTTGTAAAATGCCGAAAATCAGCAGTGCACGGAACAGCGACAGGCGCTGCATCAAAATCCCACCGTACAATGCGCCAACAATGGTCGCCAGTAAGCCAAGCGTTTTGTTAACCACGCCTACTTCACCCGCATCAAACCCGACGCCGCGAATCAAAAACGTGGTTGTCAGGCTCATAGCGAATGCGTCGCCCAGCTTATACAGCACGATAAGAAGCAAAATAAGCCAGGCATTATTGCGACCAAAGAAATCTCGCAGAGGTGCAACAACCGCTTGTTCCAGCGTTTTGGGCACAGGAATGGTGTCGGTGGGTTCTGGTGCAAGCAACGTCGCGATAATACAGGGGATCAACAGCGCCGCCATCAACCAGTACATGCCCTGCCAGCCCAGCCATTTATCTGCCAGCCACAGGGCTAAGCCGCCGGAAACCAGCATCCCTAAACGGTAACCCAGCACGCTGATTGCCGCGCCCGCACCACGCTCTTCTGCCGGGAGCACATCGGTTTTCCACGCATCGAAGACAATATCCTGGGAGGCAGAGCAAAAAGCGATCACCACCGCCAGTGCCGCCATCCAGCGGAGCTGGGTGCCTGGTTCGAGAAAACCCATCGCCGCAATAGCGACTAATAACAGGATTTGCGTGGCGAGCAGCCAACCGCGCCGCCGCCCGAAAAATGGGGGCGTGTAGCGGTCCATCAGCGGTGACCAGAGGAATTTAAAAACGTAAGCCTGGCCTACCAGAGAGAAGAAACCAATGGTTTTAAGATCGATATTCTCGACCGTCATCCAGGCCTGTAAGGTGCCGGATGTCAGGGCGAGCGGTAGCCCGGAAGCAAAACCCAGAATCAGCAATATGGCTGAACGTGGCTGTTGAAAAATACGTAAATATTGACTGGACATGGGCGTCTACAGGCCCGGTTTGCACCGGGCCAGAGGGCAGAAATTAACGCGCGTTCTGCTTGATGAATTCGTGGATGCTGGTGTCCTGAGACATATCAGCGATGGTATCGGTCAGCACACTGTTAACCGCATCGGCGATATTTTTGTTGGAGGCCTGGAACGCACCTTCAACGTTGTAGCTGGCACGATAGTTTTTGGTCATTTTGTTGCCATTCTGCGCGGTAGCGATGATAGCGATATCCGCTTTGGTGGCGATGTTATAGCGCACGTTGCCCTGGGACACGTCAGCATACAGTTGGCTAACGATGATTTGCAGATTAACCGGGCCATTCGGACCAACCATGTAACCACGCGCGGTCATCTGTTTTTCCAGTACTTCTTGCAGCAGGAAACGCAGATCGCGGGAGGCGGTCAGGGTAACGATTTGATTATCGCGGGTGACTTTTGCCAGCGCCTGATCGGTACGCTGATCGGCACCATTAATGCTTACGGTGACGCCCATCAGGCTTGGATCCTGCTGTGGCAGTGTTATCGTCGGTGAAACTTCAATAGTTGTTGGCGGTTTTGCGCATCCTGCAAGCATAAACAGAGCAACTAACGGGAAGAGGATTTTTTTGAACATGTTCGGGCTCTCAGAGACTCTAAAGCGTGTTTGGTAAAAATTCCCGCCATCATAACATTGCCAACGGCGAGGGGAAGTGGGTAAGGCATGTAAATTCATCATGTTGACGAAATAATCGCCCCTGGTAAAAGAAACGCTGATGCGAGGTCTGTGTTTCAATCTTTAAATCAGTAAACTTCATACGCTTGACGGAAAAACCAGGACGAAACCTAAATATTTGTTGTTAAGCTGCAATGGAAACGGTAAAAGCGGCTAGTATTTAAAGGGATGGATGACATCTCAGCGTTGTCGGAGGAGATATTTCATGATGATACGTGAGCGGATAGAAGAAAAATTAAGGGCGGCGTTCCAACCCGTATTCCTCGAAGTAGTGGATGAAAGCTATCGTCACAATGTCCCAGCCGGCTCTGAAAGCCATTTTAAAGTTGTGCTGGTCAGCGATCGTTTTACGGGTGAACGTTTTCTGAATCGTCATCGAATGATTTACAGTACTTTAGCGGAGGAACTCTCTACTACCGTTCATGCGCTGGCTCTGCATACTTACACTATTAAGGAGTGGGAAGGGTTGCAGGACACCGTCTTTGCCTCTCCTCCCTGTCGTGGAGCAGGAAGCATCGCGTAAAAACGCATTTGCAACTGTCGGCGCTTTTCCAGTATGTTGCTAAAGATTTTATGAAAAACGGCCTGCGGGCCGTTTTGTTTTGTCTGGATTTTGCGCTTTTTGCCCAGCATTCAGACGAAAATTGCCCGGGAATTGTGAAAAAATACGCGACAGCGCGCAATAACCGTTCTCGACTCATAAAAGTGATGCCGCTATAATGCCGCGTCCTATTTGAATGCTTTCGGGATGATTCTGGTAACAGGGAATGTGATTGATTATAAGAACATCCCGGTTCCGCGAAGCCAACAACCTGTGCTTGCGGGGTAAGAGTTGACCGAGCACTGTGATTTTTTGAGGTAACAAGATGCAAGTTTCAGTTGAAACCACTCAAGGCCTTGGCCGCCGTGTAACGATTACTATCGCTGCTGACAGCATCGAGACCGCTGTTAAAAGCGAGCTGGTCAACGTTGCGAAAAAAGTACGTATTGACGGCTTCCGCAAAGGCAAAGTGCCAATGAATATCGTTGCTCAGCGTTATGGCGCGTCTGTACGCCAGGACGTTCTGGGTGACCTGATGAGCCGTAACTTCATTGACGCCATCATTAAAGAAAAAATCAATCCGGCTGGCGCACCGACTTATGTTCCGGGCGAATACAAGCTGGGTGAAGACTTCACCTACTCTGTAGAGTTTGAAGTTTATCCGGAAGTTGAACTGCAGGGTCTGGAAGCGATCGAAGTTGAAAAACCGATCGTTGAAGTGACCGACGCTGACGTTGACGGCATGCTGGATACTCTGCGTAAACAGCAGGCGACCTGGAAAGAAAAAGACGGCGCTGTTGAAGCAGAAGACCGCGTAACCATCGACTTCACCGGTTCTGTAGACGGCGAAGAGTTCGAAGGCGGTAAAGCGTCTGATTTCGTACTGGCGATGGGCCAGGGTCGTATGATCCCGGGCTTTGAAGACGGTATCAAAGGCCACAAAGCTGGCGAAGAGTTCACCATCGACGTGACCTTCCCGGAAGAGTACCACGCAGAAAACCTGAAAGGTAAAGCAGCGAAATTCGCTATCAACCTGAAGAAAGTTGAAGAGCGTGAACTGCCGGAACTGACTGCAGAATTCATCAAACGTTTCGGCGTTGAAGATGGTTCCGTAGAAGGTCTGCGCGCTGAAGTGCGTAAAAACATGGAGCGCGAGCTGAAGAGCGCCATCCGTAACCGCGTTAAGTCTCAGGCGATCGAAGGTCTGGTAAAAGCTAACGACATCGACGTACCGGCTGCGCTGATCGACAGCGAAATCGACGTTCTGCGTCGCCAGGCTGCACAGCGTTTCGGCGGTAACGAAAAACAGGCTCTGGAACTGCCGCGCGAACTGTTCGAAGAACAAGCTAAACGCCGCGTAGTTGTTGGCCTGCTGCTGGGCGAAGTTATCCGCACCAACGAGCTGAAAGCTGACGAAGAACGCGTTAAAGGCCTGATCGAAGAGATGGCTTCTGCGTACGAAGATCCGAAAGAAGTTATCGAGTTCTACAGCAAAAACAAAGAACTGATGGACAACATGCGCAATGTTGCTCTGGAAGAACAGGCTGTTGAAGCTGTACTGGCGAAAGCGAAAGTGACTGAAAAAGAAACCACTTTCAACGAGCTGATGAACCAGCAGGCGTAATTTACGCAGCATAACGCGCTAAATTCGCACAAAGGCCCATCACCGCCAGGTGGTGGGTCTTTTTTTTGTCATGAATTTTGCATGGAACCGTGCGAAAAGCCTCTTTCGGTGTTAGCGTAACAACAAAAGATTGTTATGCTTGAAATATGGTGATGCCGTACCCATAACACAGGGACTAGCTGATAATCCGTCCATAAGGTTACAATCGGTACAGCAGGTTTTTTCAATTTTATCCAGGAGACGGAAATGTCATACAGCGGCGAACGAGATAACTTTGCACCCCATATGGCGCTGGTGCCGATGGTCATTGAACAGACCTCACGTGGTGAGCGCTCTTTTGATATCTATTCTCGTCTACTTAAGGAACGCGTCATTTTTCTGACTGGCCAGGTTGAAGACCACATGGCTAACCTGATTGTGGCGCAGATGCTGTTCCTGGAAGCAGAAAACCCAGAAAAAGATATCTATCTGTACATTAACTCCCCAGGCGGGGTGATCACTGCCGGGATGTCTATCTATGACACCATGCAGTTTATCAAGCCTGATGTCAGCACCATCTGCATGGGCCAGGCGGCCTCGATGGGCGCTTTCTTGCTGACCGCCGGGGCAAAAGGTAAACGTTTCTGCCTGCCGAATTCGCGCGTGATGATTCACCAGCCGTTGGGCGGCTACCAGGGCCAGGCGACCGATATCGAAATTCATGCCCGTGAAATTCTGAAAGTTAAAGGGCGTATGAATGAACTTATGGCGCTTCATACGGGTCAATCATTAGAACAGATTGAACGTGACACCGAGCGCGATCGCTTCCTTTCCGCCCCTGAAGCGGTGGAATACGGTCTGGTCGATTCGATTCTGACCCATCGTAATTGATGCCAGAGGCGCAACTGTGCCGCTATACTTATCCAGGGCGGCACAACGCTATAAAGCGGCTTGCGCCTGAGAATGGCATTTGCGTCGTCGTGTGCGGCACAAAGAACAAAGAAGAGGTTTTGACCCATGACAGATAAACGCAAAGATGGCTCAGGCAAATTGCTGTATTGCTCTTTTTGCGGCAAAAGCCAGCATGAAGTGCGCAAGCTGATTGCCGGTCCATCCGTGTATATCTGCGACGAATGTGTTGATTTATGTAACGACATCATTCGCGAAGAGATTAAAGAAGTTGCACCGCATCGTGAACGCAGTGCGCTACCGACGCCGCATGAAATTCGCAACCACCTGGACGATTACGTTATCGGTCAGGAACAGGCGAAAAAAGTGCTGGCGGTCGCGGTATACAACCACTACAAACGTCTGCGCAACGGAGATACCAGCAATGGTGTCGAGTTGGGCAAAAGTAACATTCTGCTGATCGGTCCGACCGGTTCCGGTAAAACGCTGCTGGCCGAAACGCTGGCGCGCCTGCTGGACGTCCCGTTCACCATGGCCGATGCAACCACGCTGACCGAAGCCGGTTATGTGGGCGAAGACGTTGAAAACATCATTCAGAAGCTGTTGCAAAAGTGCGATTACGACGTACAGAAAGCGCAGCGCGGGATTGTCTACATCGATGAAATCGACAAGATTTCTCGTAAGTCAGACAACCCGTCCATTACCCGAGACGTTTCCGGTGAAGGCGTACAGCAGGCACTGTTGAAACTGATCGAAGGTACGGTAGCTGCTGTTCCACCGCAAGGTGGGCGTAAACATCCGCAGCAGGAATTCTTGCAGGTTGATACCTCTAAGATCCTGTTTATCTGTGGCGGTGCGTTTGCCGGTCTGGATAAAGTGATTTCCCATCGTGTAGAAACAGGCTCCGGCATTGGTTTTGGTGCGACGGTAAAAGCGAAATCTGACAAAGCAAGTGAAGGCGAGCTGCTGGCGCAGGTTGAACCGGAAGATCTGATCAAGTTTGGTCTGATCCCTGAGTTCATTGGTCGTCTGCCGGTTGTCGCAACGTTGAATGAACTGAGCGAAGAAGCTCTGATTCAGATCCTCAAAGAGCCGAAAAACGCCCTGACCAAGCAGTATCAGGCGCTGTTTAATCTGGAAGGCGTGGATCTGGAATTCCGTGACGAGGCGCTGGATGCTATCGCTAAGAAAGCGATGGCGCGTAAAACCGGTGCCCGTGGCCTGCGTTCCATCGTAGAAGCCGCACTGCTCGATACCATGTACGATCTGCCGTCCATGGAAGACGTCGAAAAAGTGGTTATCGACGAATCGGTAATTGATGGTCAAAGCAAGCCGTTGCTGATTTATGGCAAGCCGGAAGCGCAACAGGCATCTGGTGAATAATTAACCATTCCCATACAATTAGTTAACCAAAAAGGGGGGATTTTATCTCCCCTTTAATTTTTCCTCTATTCTCGGCGTTGAATGTGGGGGAAACATCCCCATATACTGACGTACATGTTAATAGATGGCGTGAAGCACAGTCGTGTCATCTGATTACCTGGCGGAAATTAAACTAAGAGAGAGCTCTATGAATCCTGAGCGTTCTGAACGCATTGAAATCCCCGTATTGCCGCTGCGCGATGTGGTGGTTTATCCGCACATGGTCATCCCCTTATTTGTCGGGCGGGAAAAATCTATCCGTTGTCTGGAAGCGGCGATGGACCATGATAAAAAAATTATGCTGGTCGCGCAGAAAGAAGCTTCAACGGATGAGCCGGGTGTAAACGATCTTTTCACCGTCGGGACCGTGGCCTCTATATTGCAGATGCTGAAACTGCCTGACGGCACCGTCAAAGTGCTGGTCGAGGGGTTACAGCGCGCGCGTATTTCTGCGCTCTCTGACAATGGCGAACACTTTTCTGCGAAGGCGGAGTATCTGGAGTCGCCGACCATTGATGAGCGGGAACAGGAAGTGCTGGTGCGTACTGCAATCAGCCAGTTCGAAGGCTACATCAAGCTGAACAAAAAAATTCCACCAGAAGTGCTGACGTCGCTGAACAGCATCGACGATCCGGCGCGTCTGGCGGATACCATTGCTGCGCATATGCCGCTGAAACTGGCTGACAAACAGTCTGTTCTGGAGATGTCCGACGTCAACGAACGTCTGGAATATCTGATGGCGATGATGGAATCGGAAATCGATCTGCTGCAGGTTGAGAAACGCATTCGCAACCGCGTTAAAAAGCAGATGGAGAAATCCCAGCGTGAGTACTATCTGAACGAGCAAATGAAAGCTATTCAGAAAGAACTCGGTGAAATGGACGACGCGCCGGACGAAAACGAAGCCCTGAAGCGCAAAATCGACGCGGCGAAAATGCCGAAAGAGGCAAAAGAGAAAGCGGAAGCAGAGTTGCAGAAGCTGAAAATGATGTCTCCGATGTCGGCAGAAGCGACCGTAGTGCGTGGTTATATCGACTGGATGGTACAGGTACCGTGGAATGCGCGTAGCAAGGTCAAAAAAGACCTGCGTCAGGCGCAGGAAATCCTTGATACCGACCATTATGGTCTGGAGCGCGTGAAAGATCGCATCCTTGAGTATCTTGCGGTTCAAAGCCGTGTCAACAAAATCAAGGGACCGATCCTCTGCCTGGTAGGGCCGCCGGGGGTAGGTAAAACTTCTCTTGGTCAGTCCATCGCCAAAGCTACCGGACGTAAATATGTTCGTATGGCGCTGGGCGGCGTGCGTGACGAAGCGGAAATCCGTGGTCACCGCCGTACTTACATCGGTTCTATGCCGGGTAAACTGATCCAGAAAATGGCGAAAGTGGGCGTGAAAAACCCGCTGTTCCTGCTCGATGAGATCGACAAAATGTCTTCTGACATGCGAGGCGATCCGGCTTCCGCACTGCTTGAAGTGCTGGATCCAGAGCAGAACGTAGCGTTCAGCGACCACTACCTGGAAGTGGATTACGATCTCAGCGACGTGATGTTTGTCGCGACGTCGAATTCCATGAACATTCCGGCACCGCTGCTGGATCGTATGGAAGTGATTCGCCTCTCCGGTTATACCGAAGATGAAAAACTGAACATCGCCAAACGTCACCTGCTGCCAAAGCAGATTGAACGTAATGCACTGAAAAAAGGTGAGCTGACCGTCGACGATAGCGCCATTATCGGCATTATTCGTTACTACACCCGTGAGGCGGGCGTACGTGGTGTGGAACGTGAAATCTCCAAACTGTGCCGCAAAGCGGTTAAGCAGTTACTGCTCGATAAGTCATTAAAACATATCGAAATTAACGGCGATAACCTGCATGACTACCTCGGTGTTCAGCGTTTCGACTATGGACGCGCGGATAACGAAAACCGTGTCGGTCAGGTAACCGGTCTGGCGTGGACGGAAGTGGGCGGTGACTTACTTACCATTGAAACCGCGTGCGTTCCGGGTAAAGGCAAACTGACCTATACCGGTTCGCTCGGCGAAGTAATGCAAGAGTCCATTCAGGCGGCGTTAACGGTGGTTCGTGCGCGTGCGGAAAAACTGGGGATCAACCCTGATTTTTACGAAAAACGCGACATCCACGTCCACGTACCGGAAGGTGCGACGCCAAAAGATGGTCCGAGTGCCGGTATTGCTATGTGCACCGCGCTGGTTTCTTGCCTGACCGGTAACCCGGTTCGTGCCGATGTGGCAATGACCGGTGAGATCACTCTGCGTGGTCAGGTACTGCCGATCGGTGGTTTGAAAGAAAAACTACTGGCAGCGCATCGTGGCGGGATTAAAACAGTGTTAATTCCGTTCGAAAATAAACGCGATCTGGAAGAGATTCCTGACAACGTAATTGCTGATCTGGACATTCATCCTGTGAAACGCATTGAGGAAGTTCTGACTCTGGCGCTGCAAAATGAACCGTCTGGCATGCAGGTTGTGACTGCAAAATAGTGACCTCGCGCAAAATGCACTAATAAAAACAGGGCTGGCAGGCTAATTCGGACTTGCCAGCCTTTTTTTGTCTCGCTAAGTTAGATGGCGGATTGGGCTTGCCCTTATTAAGGGGTGTTGTAAGGGGATGGCTGGCCTGATATAACTGCTGCGCGTTCGTACCTTGAAGGATTCAAGTGCGATATAAATTATAAAGAGGAAGAGAAGAGTGAATAAATCTCAATTGATCGACAAGATTGCTGCAGGGGCTGATATCTCTAAAGCTGCGGCTGGCCGTGCGTTAGATGCTATTATTGCTTCCGTAACTGAATCTCTGAAAGAAGGGGATGATGTAGCACTGGTAGGTTTTGGTACTTTTGCCGTTAAAGAGCGTGCTGCCCGTACTGGCCGCAACCCGCAGACCGGTAAAGAGATCACCATCGCTGCCGCTAAAGTACCGAGCTTCCGTGCAGGTAAAGCACTGAAAGACGCGGTAAACTAAGCGTTGTCCCCAGTGGGGATGTGACGAAGTTCAAGGGCGCATCTACTGATGTGCCTTTTTTATTTGTATTCGGTGACTTTCTGCGTCTTGTGGGCTGACAATTGCCCCCGTTTCTTGTCACAATAGGCCTTTGCGCGCATCGATACGTTGCGTGAGGTACACAGTCATCTACAGCGGAGTGTTGTTACACCATGATGGACAGCTTACGCACGGCTGCAAACAGTCTCGTGCTCAAGATTATTTTCGGTATCATTATCGTGTCGTTCATATTGACCGGCGTGAGTGGTTACCTGATTGGCGGAGGCAATAACTACGCCGCAAAAGTGAATGACCAGGAAATCAGCCGTGGGCAGTTCGAGAACGCCTTCAACAGCGAGCGTAATCGCATGCAGCAACAGCTGGGCGATCAATACTCTGAGCTTGCAGCGAACGAAGGCTATATGAAAACCCTGCGTCAACAGGTGCTGAATCGTCTGATCGACGAGGCGCTGCTGGATCAGTACGCTCGTGAGCTGAAACTGGGTATCAGTGATGAGCAGGTTAAACAGGCGATTTTCGCGACCCCAGCCTTCCAGGTTGACGGCAAATTTGATAACAGCCGCTATAACGGTATCCTCAACCAGATGGGGATGACCGCCGATCAGTACGCCCAGGCGCTACGTAACCAGCTCACTACCCAACAGCTGATTAACGGCGTTGCCGGTACCGATTTTATGCTGAAAGGTGAAACCGACGAGCTGGCGGCACTGGTAGCTCAACAACGCGTGGTACGTGAAGCGACTATCGATGTTAACGCGCTGGCG
The DNA here is from genome assembly GCF_013369155.2 of Escherichia sp. 94.0001. Classification (NCBI taxonomy): domain Bacteria; kingdom Pseudomonadati; phylum Pseudomonadota; class Gammaproteobacteria; order Enterobacterales; family Enterobacteriaceae; genus Escherichia; species Escherichia sp. 94.0001. The sequence goes on from NZ_JABWMS020000037.1 coordinate 16,338, forward strand.
GCGAAGCAGCCTGTGACCGAACAGGAAATTGCCAGCTACTACGAACAAAACAAAAACAATTTCATGACGCCGGAACAATTCCGCGTGAGTTACATCAAGCTGGATGCCGCAACGATGCAGCAACCGGTTAGCGATGCGGATATCCAGAGCTACTACGATCAGCATCAGGATCAATTCACCCAGCCGCAGCGTACCCGCTACAGCATCATCCAGACCAAAACTGAAGATGAAGCGAAAGCGGTACTTGATGAGCTGAATAAAGGCGGTGATTTTGCTGCGTTAGCCAAAGAAAAATCTGCCGATATTATCTCTGCCCGTAACGGCGGCGATATGGGTTGGTTAGAAGATGCCACTATCCCGGACGAACTGAAAAATGCTGGTCTGAAAGAAAAAGGCCAACTCTCTGGTGTCATCAAATCTTCGGTCGGTTTCCTGATTGTACGTCTGGACGACATTCAGCCAGCGAAAGTGAAGTCGTTAGACGAAGTGCGTGACGATGTCGTGGCGAAAGTGAAACACGATAAAGCCCTCGATGCGTACTACGCACTGCAGCAGAAAGTGAGCGATGCAGCAAGCAATGATACCGAGTCTCTGGCCGGTGCAGAGCAAGCTGCGGGCGTAAAAGCCACTCAGACGGGTTGGTTCAGCAAAGATAACCTGCCGGAAGAGTTGAACTTTAAGCCGGTTGCAGACGCTATCTTTAACGGCGGTCTGGTAGGTGAAAACGGCGCACCGGGCATCAACTCTGACATCATCACCGTAGACGGCGACCGCGCATTCGTGCTGCGCATCAGCGAGCACAAACCGGAAGCGGTGAAACCGTTGGCAGATGTTCAGGAACAAGTTAAGGCACTGGTTCAGCACAACAAAGCTGAACAACAGGCGAAAGTGGATGCTGAAAAACTGCTGGTTGATTTGAAAGCCGGCAAAGGTGCAGAAGCTATGCAGGCCGCCGGTCTGAAATTTGGCGAGCCGAAAACCTTAAGCCGTTCCGGTCGTGACCCGATTAGCCAGGCGGCGTTTGCACTGCCACTGCCAGCGAAAGACAAACCGAGCTACGGTATGGCGACCGATATGCAAGGTAATGTGGTTCTGCTGGCGCTGGATGAAGTGAAACAAGGTTCAATGCCGGAAGATCAGAAAAAAGCGATGGTGCAGGGTATCACCCAGAACAACGCACAAATCGTCTTTGAAGCTCTGATGAGTAACCTGCGTAAAGAGGCGAAAATCAAAATTGGCGATGCGCTGGAACAGCAATAATCCTGAAGCCGCCTCGCAAAAAAATGCTTTGCAGCTGTAACAAGAAAAGGTCGCTTTCGCGGCCTTTTCCATTTCTGAACATTGCCATTTGTTTCCTGTTTTCACTGCCGTTAAGGTGATTCCACTGTTAACAAACAAGGAGAAAACAGTATGAAACACGGAATTAAAGCACTGCTCATTACCCTGTCCCTGGCCTGTGCCGGAATGTCTCATAGCGCGCTGGCGGCAGCTCCTGCGGCGAAACCGACAACGGTAGAAACCAAAGCGGAAGCTCCTGCAGCACAAAGTAAAGCAGCAGTACCGACTAAAGCCAGTGACGAAGAAGGTACCCGGGTCAGCATTAATAATGCCAGCGCGGAAGAGTTAGCCCGCGCGATGAATGGCGTTGGCCTGAAGAAGGCGCAGGCGATTGTCAGTTATCGCGAAGAGTACGGTCCGTTTAAAACGGTGGAGGATCTCAAGCAGGTGCCGGGGATGGGCAATTCGCTGGTGGAACGTAATCTGGCGGTATTAACCCTGTAATTAATTTGCATAGTGGCAAATTTTTGCCAGACTGAAGAGGTCATACCAGTTATGACCTCTGCACTTATAACAGTTCTTATAACAACAACGTAAGGTTATTGCGCTATGCAAACACAAATCAAAGTTCGTGGATATCATCTCGACGTTTACCAGCACGTAAACAACGCCCGCTACCTTGAGTTTCTCGAAGAAGCCCGCTGGGATGGGTTGGAAAATAGCGACAGTTTTCAGTGGATGACGGCCCATAACATCGCCTTCGTCGTGGTCAATATCAATATTAACTATCGTCGCCCGGCGGTATTAAGCGACCTGTTAACCATTACCAGTCAGTTGCAGCAATTAAACGGTAAAAGCGGCATCTTAAGCCAGGTCATTACACTGGAGCCGGAAGGGCAGGTGGTCGCGGATGCGCTTATTACGTTTGTTTGTATTGATCTTAAAACGCAGAAAGCATTAGCTCTGGAAGGGGAATTGCGCGAAAAGCTGGAGCAGATGGTTAAGTAAACGTTTTGTGGTGCCGGATGCTCAAGCCGCATCCGGCGACACCCGGAATAATTACTTCAACCCGGTTTTCTGCTTCATCGCTGCCATCACCGTCGGTTTATCGGCCAGATAATGATGCAAACCGTTGGAGCGTAAATTACACGCCGCACAATGACCGCAACCGTCGCCTTTAATGCCGTTATAGCAGGTCAACGTTTCGTTACGGACTAAATCTAGTTTGCCGTAATAATCAGCCAGCGCCCAGGTTTCCGCTTTATCAATCCACATCAGCGGCGTTTCAAAACGAATATCTTTCGCCATGCCTAAACTGACGGCATGGTTTAGTGCTTTCACAAACTCATTGCGGCAATCCGGGTAACCGGAGAAATCCGTTTCGCAGACGCCGGTAATCACTGCTTCGGCTTTGACCTGATACGCATATATTGCCGCCAGCGTCAGGAATAAAATATTACGGCCTGGGACAAACGTATTCGGGATGCCATCGGCTTCAGGTTCATAATCTGGCACTGGAATGCTGTCACGTGTCAGGCTGCTGACCGCCAGCTCGTTGAGCAGCGTTACATCAAGAACCTTATGCGCGCGTGCCCCCAGTTTCAGCGCCAGTTCGCGTGCCACGTCGATTTCCGCGCGATGTCGCTGACCGTAATCAAACGTCACGCAATGGACTTCATCATATTGTTGTAATGCCTGCACCAGACAGGTGGTGGAATCCTGGCCTCCACTGAACACAACGACAGCACGTTTCATAGATAATCCTGCTTGAACAATAAAAGCGTTATGGTAACGCCTGCGATTAACCCGGACCAGCTATTCATTGTGACGGTGCGGGAAGCCAGGCTTCGGTAAATTCAAACCAGCCGCGCGGAGTCAGTCGCACACCATTCACGCCGGGTGGAGCGCTAATGCGATAGTGATAGTTGAACAGCGGCGTCAGTGTCGCGTCTGCCATTAACTGGCTAAAGACCGTTTTCAGGGCATTAAATCGGTTTTCCTCATCAGGCATTACTTGCACTGCGTTCAGTGTCGATTGCAGATGTGAAAATGCTGGAGCGTCGAAAACATGTGGCCACAGCGGATCGCATCGCAGCCATTGCTCCAGGGTATATTCCGGCGCTTCGCCAATTAACCTGTCGCCCATCATGAGGTCTGCGTGTGCCAGTAGGGTCGTGTCGTCCCAGTTTTTTGCGTTATGAAAAATAATTGTAAGTTCACAGCCTTCCGCGGCCAGTGTCGCCTGTAGGCGTTCTGCCATGGTATGAAGTTCTATCGGTAGGTGATAAACCAGCGTCAAGGTTTTCGGTAGTTTGACTTCATCCGGTACTTGCCATTGTGGAATAGTCCAGCCAGGCAGTAATGCATGACTGGCGGTGATCAGGTTTTCTCCGACTTCTAACGTTTGTAATAAACCGGATTGATGAATAATGGAGATCACTTTTCGCGCCTGCCAGAGGGACAGTCGGGGACTTTTGCGCAACGTTAAATAGCAAAAACCTAAACTGATGCCACTACTGACCTGGCTGACCCGTTGCAGCTCCTCAGGTTTGCCGATAGTGATTTGCACGGGATGCCGACAACTGGTTCCCAAATCTTTTTCGAAAAGCGGCGGAGTTATCCAGTACTCAACCGCTTTAAGCAGCGGATGACGTAAATGGTAATAATCATGACTCTCCAGGCGCACCAGTTCCGCTGTGAATTGTGTTAAGCGAAAAGGACCAGTGCCGATCAGGGGGAATTGCGGATGCGCCAGATGGCTGCAGTAGCTCGCCAGCCGGTGCGCAAGCCAGTGATCGGGGCGATGTAAAAAGAAGGTCAGACACTGCGGATGGGTGACTTCAATACGCTTCACGCTAATAAATAATTGACCCAGTGCTGGCAGTTGTAACAGCATCAATAACCGCTGGTGTAAGTGTGAGGCTTTTACTGCATCGCCGTTATGCCAGTGTAGGGTTGAACGAAGATAAAAGTCCCAGCGTAACCCGTCAGCAGAGGTTTCCCAGTGATGCGCTAAATCACCAATCGGGCGCTGGGTATTATTATCGAAGCGGGTCAGGCCGGAAAATATCTGTCCGGCGAGATGCTGCTCGGCACGGCCGGGCAAAAAGCCCGGTTGTAGCGGTTCGAGCGGGCGATAGTAGGGAATACGCAACGTGGGCGTATCGTTTTGCCATTGTCCGCCCATAAACGGCTGTAACAGGGTCCGCAGCTCACCTGGGGCCAGTTGCGCCAGCTCCAGCACATCTTGCTGCTTTCCGGTTTCCAGCGCCTGTTCCATCATCGCATTGCGTAGCGATTCTGGCGTGACCAGAAAGCGTAGTTGACCGCGCTTTCCGCGTCCTGACTGCGCCTGCCACTCCAGCCATCCCGCCTCCTGTGCCTGGCGTAACAGCGTACGAACATGGCGTTCGCTGCAAAAACAGCGTTCGGCCAGTTCGCTGACGGTGACGGTTTGCGGCTTTCCGGCGGAAGGTTGCCACAGACGTTGATACTGGTTAAGACGGTTGAGCAGTCGCATATAAACCCGGAACAATATTATTTAACTATTCACTATTACTTCCGTATATATCAGGTGATACTCAATCGCTATTAACCGTGTCACAGAGTGGAGAAAGAAATGGCTCGTCTGGCAGCATTTGATATGGACGGCACTTTATTGATGCCTGACCATCATTTAGGTGAGAAAACACTCTCTACTTTGGCACGACTGCGTGAACGCGACATTACCCTCACTTTCGCCACAGGTCGTCATGCGCTGGAGATGCAGCATATTCTCGGGGCGCTATCGCTGGATGCGTATTTGATTACCGGCAACGGAACGCGCGTGCATTCTCTGGAAGGTGAACTTTTACATCGTGATGATTTACCTGCGGATGTGGCAGAGCTGGTGCTGTATCAGCAATGGGATACCCGAGCCAGCATGCATATCTTCAATGACGACGGTTGGTTTACCGGAAAAGAGATCCCTGCATTGTTGCAGGCATTTGTCTATAGCGGTTTTCGTTATCAGATAATCGATGTTAAAAAAATGCCACTCGGCAGCGTCACCAAGATCTGCTTCTGTGGCGATCACGACGATCTTACACGCTTGCAGATCCAACTACACGAAGCATTAGGCGAGCGTGCACATTTGTGTTTTTCCGCGACGGATTGCCTCGAAGTGCTCCCGCTGGGCTGCAATAAAGGCGCTGCATTGACGGTGCTGACCCAACATTTAGGTTTATCGTTGCGCGATTGCATGGCCTTTGGTGATGCGATGAACGATCGCGAAATGTTAGGCAGCGTCGGTAGCGGCTTTATTATGGGCAATGCGATGCCGCAACTGCGCGCGGAGCTCCCTCATTTACCGGTGATTGGACATTGCCGAAATCAGGCGGTCTCTCACTATTTGACGCACTGGCTGGACTATCCACATCTACCTTATTCCCCCGAATAACGAGATCCCTTCCAGCACCGGGCAATTGCCCGGTTTTTTTTGCGTTGAATTTGTCATTTTGTGCCGTGATGTTTAAACCGCACAGAATAAATTGTCGCGATTTCACCTTTAAAATAGAATTAAAAGAGAAAAAAATTCTCTGTGGAAGGGTTATGTTAGATAAAATTGACCGTAAGCTGCTGGCCTTACTACAGCAGGATTGCACCCTCTCTTTGCAGGCACTGGCTGAAGCCGTTAATCTGACAACCACGCCTTGCTGGAAGCGACTGAAACGGTTGGAGGATGACGGTATCCTTATCGGCAAAGTCGCCCTGTTGGACCCGGAAAAAATTGGCCTCGGTCTGACCGCCTTTGTGCTGATAAAAACGCAACATCACAGCAGCGAATGGTATTGCCGCTTTGTGACGGTGGTTACTGAAATGCCAGAAGTGCTGGGGTTCTGGCGCATGGCCGGGGAATACGATTATCTGATGCGCGTCCAGGTTGCCGATATGAAACGCTACGACGAGTTTTATAAGCGTCTGGTAAACAGCGTGCCGGGGCTGTCGGACGTCACTTCCAGCTTCGCGATGGAACAGATTAAATACACCACTTCTTTACCCATCGAATAAATATCCAGAATCAGGTCAGGACACAACGCGTGCGATTATTTGCTCAATTAAGCTGGTATTTCCGTCGGGAATGGCGTCGCTATCTCGGGGCTGTTGCCTTGCTTGTCATTATCGCGATGCTGCAACTGGTTCCGCCGAAAGTGGTTGGTATTGTTGTCGATGGCGTGACAGAACAACACTTTACTACCGGGCAGATCCTGATGTGGATCGCCACCATGGTGCTGATTGCTGTTGTGGTTTATCTCCTGCGTTACGTCTGGCGCGTATTGCTGTTTGGCGCGTCTTATCAACTGGCTGTTGAACTGCGTGAAGATTATTACCGTCAGCTAAGCCGGCAGCATCCTGAGTTTTACCTGCGTCATCGCACGGGTGACCTCATGGCTCGTGCGACCAATGACGTCGATCGGGTCGTGTTTGCTGCCGGAGAAGGGGTGCTGACGCTGGTGGATTCACTGGTGATGGGCTGCGCTGTGTTGATTATGATGTCTACGCAAATTAGCTGGCAGTTGACCTTATTTGCCCTGTTACCTATGCCAGTGATGGCGATCATGATTAAGCGTAACGGCGATGCCTTGCATGAACGCTTTAAGCTGGCACAGGCGGCGTTTTCCAGTCTTAATGACCGCACCCAGGAAAGCCTCACCAGTATCCGCATGATCAAAGCCTTTGGTCTGGAAGATCGCCAGTCGGCGTTATTTGCCGCGGATGCCGAAGATACCGGCAAAAAAAACATGCGGGTGGCGCGTATTGATGCTCGTTTCGACCCGACCATCTATATCGCGATTGGTATGGCGAACTTGCTGGCGATTGGCGGCGGTAGTTGGATGGTGGTGCAGGGCAGTTTAACGCTGGGCCAGCTCACCAGTTTTATGATGTATTTAGGTCTGATGATTTGGCCGATGCTGGCGCTGGCATGGATGTTTAACATAGTGGAGCGTGGTAGTGCTGCGTACAGCCGTATTCGCGCGATGCTGGCGGAAGCGCCGGTGGTGAACGATGGTAGCGAACCCGTGCCAGAAGGTCGTGGTGAACTGGATGTAAATATTCGCCAGTTTATGTATCCGCAGACTGACCATCCTGCGCTGGAAAACGTCAATTTCGCCCTGAAACCCGGTCAGATGCTGGGTATCTGCGGGCCGACTGGTTCCGGCAAAAGTACCCTGTTGTCGCTCATTCAGCGTCATTTCGACGTCAGTGAGGGAGATATCCGCTTTCATGATATTCCTCTGACGAAGTTACAACTCGATAGCTGGCGTAGCCGCCTGGCGGTGGTCAGCCAGACGCCATTCCTTTTTTCCGACACCGTGGCGAACAACATCGCGCTGGGTTGCCCGAATGCCACACAGCAAGAGATTGAGCATGTCGCGCGGTTAGCCAGCGTACATGACGATATTTTGCGTCTACCGCAAGGTTACGACACAGAAGTGGGCGAGCGCGGCGTGATGCTTTCTGGCGGGCAAAAACAGCGTATTTCCATTGCTCGTGCGTTATTAGTCAACGCGGAAATCCTCATCCTTGATGATGCGCTTTCGGCGGTGGACGGACGCACAGAGCACCAGATCCTGCATAACCTGCGCCAGTGGGGGCAGGGAAGGACGGTAATCATCAGTGCCCATCGCCTTTCGGCACTGACGGAAGCCAGTGAAATTATTGTGATGCAGCACGGACATATCGCCCAGCGTGGCAATCATGATGTGCTGGCACAACAAAGCGGCTGGTATCGCGATATGTATCGCTATCAACAACTGGAGGCGGCGCTCGACGACGCTCCGGAAATTCGCGAGGAGGCCATCGATGCGTAGTTTTAGCCAACGGTGGCCGACTCTCAAGCGCCTGTTAGCGTACGGTTCGCCGTGGCGTAAACCGTTGGGGATTGCGGTCCTGATGATGTGGGTTGCGGCGGCGGCAGAAGTCAGCGGGCCGCTGCTTATCAGCTATTTTATCGACAATATGGTAGCGAAAAATAACCTGCCGTTGAAAGTGGTTGCCGGGCTGGCTGCGGCGTATGTTGGGCTACAACTGTTTGCCGCCGGGCTACATTACGCGCAGTCGCTGCTGTTTAATCGGGCGGCAGTAGGTGTAGTGCAACAGTTGCGTACCGACGTGATGGATGCCGCGTTGCGCCAGCCATTAAGCGAGTTTGATACCCAGCCTGTCGGGCAGGTGATTTCCCGCGTTACCAATGATACTGAAGTGATCCGCGACCTCTACGTTACCGTAGTGGCAACGGTCCTGCGTAGCGCCGCCCTGGTGGGTGCGATGCTGGTGGCGATGTTTAGTCTCGACTGGCGAATGGCGCTGGTAGCGATAATGATTTTCCCGGTGGTGCTGGTGGTAATGGTGATATACCAGCGTTACAGCACGCCGATTGTCCGTCGTGTGCGCGCCTATCTGGCAGATATCAACGACGGCTTTAACGAAATCATCAATGGCATGAGCGTCATCCAGCAGTTCCGTCAGCAGGCGCGATTTGGCGAACGTATGGGTGAGGCCAGTCGTTCACACTATATGGCGAGGATGCAAACCCTGCGCCTCGACGGTTTTCTGCTGCGTCCGCTGCTGAGTCTCTTTTCTTCGCTCATTCTTTGTGGCTTGTTGATGCTGTTTGGCTTCTCTGCCAGCGGCACCATTGAAGTGGGCGTACTGTATGCGTTTATCAGCTATCTTGGGCGGCTTAACGAACCCTTAATCGAACTGACCACGCAACAGGCGATGCTGCAACAGGCTGTTGTTGCTGGTGAGCGCGTGTTTGAGCTGATGGACGGACCGCGCCAGCAATATGGCAATGATGATCGCCCCTTACAGAGCGGCAACATTGAAGTCGATAACGTGTCATTTGCTTATCGCGATGACAATCTGGTACTGAAGAACATTAATCTCTCGGTGCCTTCGCGCAACTTTGTGGCGCTGGTGGGGCATACCGGCAGTGGTAAAAGTACCCTCGCCAGTTTATTGATGGGCTATTACCCGCTAACGGAAGGTGATATTCGCCTTGATGGTCGTCCATTAAGTTCGCTAAGTCACAGCGCGCTGCGCCAGGGCGTGGCAATGGTGCAGCAAGATCCGGTAGTGCTGGCGGATACATTCCTCGCCAACGTGACGCTGGGACGTGATATCTCCGAAGAACGCGTCTGGCAGGCGCTGGAAACTGTGCAACTGGCGGAGTTGGCGCGCAGCATGAGCGATGGTATTTATACGCCGCTGGGCGAGCAGGGGAATAATCTCTCCGTCGGGCAAAAGCAACTGCTGGCACTGGCGCGCGTGCTGGTGGAGACGCCGCAAATCCTGATCCTCGATGAAGCCACCGCCAGCATTGACTCCGGTACTGAACAGGCGATTCAACACGCACTGGCGGCGGTGCGTGAACACACTACGCTTGTGGTGATTGCTCACCGCTTATCGACCATTGTTGATGCTGACACCATTCTGGTGCTTCATCGTGGTCAGGCTGTGGAACAGGGGACTCACCAGCAACTGCTGGCCGCCCAGGGGCGCTACTGGCAGATGTATCAACTGCAACTTGCGGGCGAAGAGCTGGCAGCCAGCGTGCGTGAAGATGAATCATTGAGCGCCTGAATAGCGCAATATTTCATCGTTGGTGCAAAAATGTAACGCACTGTGCACTGTCATAGTGCGTTTTTGTTTTCAATCTTCTTAACTTCCTGCTCTCTTTCTCGTTTTTCATTTCTGGCACACCGCTTGCAATACCTTATTCGTGTAGCAGAACCATTACCGAATTCTGACCGGAGGGGATCTATGAAGCTGGTGACCGTGATAATCAAACCATTCAAGCTGGAAGACGTTCGTGAAGCGTTATCTTCCATTGGTATTCAGGGCCTGACCGTCACCGAAGTGAAAGGTTTCGGGCGTCAGAAAGGGCATGCCGAGCTGTACCGGGGGGCGGAATACAGCGTCAACTTTCTGCCAAAAGTAAAAATTGATGTGGCGATTGCTGATGACCAACTCGATGAAGTGATCGATATCGTCAGCAAAGCGGCTTACACCGGAAAAATTGGCGACGGCAAAATCTTCGTCGCTGAATTGCAACGCGTCATTCGTATTCGTACCGGCGAAGCCGACGAAGCGGCGCTGTAATCTCTGGCACACAGCAACAGGAACGAAAAATGAAGATAGCGACGATAAAAACTGGGCTTGCTTCACTGGCGATGCTGCCGGGACTGGTAATGGCTGCACCTGCGGTGGCCGATAAAGCCGACAATGCGTTTATGATGATTTGTACTGCGCTGGTGCTGTTTATGACTATTCCGGGGATTGCCCTGTTTTACGGTGGGTTAATTCGCGGCAAAAACGTGCTGTCGATGCTGACGCAGGTGACGGTGACGTTTGCACTGGTCTGTATTCTCTGGGTGGTTTACGGCTACTCGCTGGCGTTTGGTGAGGGCAACAACTTCTTCGGTAACATTAACTGGTTGATGCTGAAAAACATCGAACTGACGGCGGTGATGGGCAGCATTTATCAGTATATCCACGTGGCGTTTCAGGGATCGTTTGCCTGCATTACCGTCGGCTTGATCGTCGGGGCGCTGGCGGAACGGATCCGCTTCTCAGCTGTGCTGATTTTCGTGGTGGTGTGGCTGACGCTCTCTTACATTCCGATTGCGCATATGGTCTGGGGCGGTGGTTTGCTGGCTTCTCACGGTGCGCTGGATTTTGCGGGTGGCACGGTGGTGCACATTAACGCCGCAATTGCTGGTCTGGTGGGCGCATATCTAATTGGCAAACGCGTGGGCTTCGGCAAAGAGGCGTTTAAACCGCACAACCTGCCGATGGTCTTTACCGGTACTGCCATTCTCTATATCGGTTGGTTTGGCTTTAACGCCGGATCAGCGGGCACGGCGAATGAAATTGCAGCACTGGCATTTGTGAATACTGTGGTCGCAACGGCGGCGGCAATTCTTGGCTGGATCTTCGGTGAATGGGCGCTGCGCGGTAAGCCTTCACTGCTGGGGGCGTGTTCTGGCGCGATTGCCGGTCTGGTCGGCGTGACGCCTGCCTGTGGCTACATTGGTGTTGGCGGCGCGTTGATTATCGGCGTGGTAGCTGGTCTGGCAGGCTTGTGGGGCGTTACCATGCTCAAACGCTTGCTGCGGGTGGATGATCCCTGCGATGTTTTCGGTGTGCACGGCGTTTGTGGCATTGTCGGCTGTATCATGACCGGGATTTTTGCCGCCAGCTCGCTGGGCGGCGTGGGCTTCGCTGAAGGTGTGACGATGGGCCATCAGTTGCTGGTACAGCTGGAAAGCATTGCCATTACGATTGTCTGGTCCGGTGTGGTGGCGTTTATTGGCTACAAACTGGCGGATCTGACGGTTGGTCTGCGTGTACCGGAAGAACAGGAGCGAGAAGGGTTGGACGTCAACAGCCACGGCGAAAATGCCTATAACGCGTAATAAGCACTGCAAAAAACAGCCGGACGGTTTTCACCTCCGGCTATTTTTTTAATTGTGATTACGCATTACCCCTTCCTGAACGGTCGAGGCAACCAGCACGCCGTCCTGGGTATAAAACTCACCGCGCACAAATCCGCGAGCGCTGGACGCCGAGGTGCTCTCCACGCTATACAGCAGCCATTCATTCAAATTAAACGGGCGATGGAACCACATGGAATGGTCAATGGTGGCAATCTGAATCCCCGGTTCGAGAAAACCGATGCCGTGCGGCTGTAGAGCTACCGGCAGGAAATTAAGGTCAGAAGCGTAACCGAGCAGATACTGATGAACGCGCAGATCATCCGGCACGCTACCATTTGCGCGGATCCATACCTGACGATGCGGTTCTGCGACATGCCCTTTCAGTGGGTTATGAAACTCCACCGGACGGACTTCCAGCGGACGATCGCAGATGAATTTATCTTTCAGCACTGGTGGCAGCAGGTGCGCCAGCGATTGGGCGATTTGCGTTTCCGAAGGCAGGCCATCAGGCGCTGGCGCGGACGGCATTGTTTTTTGATGTTCGAAACCCGCTTCTGGTGCCTGGAAAGAGGCTGTCATATAGAAAATCGGTTTACCGTTTTGAATAGCAGCAACCCGGCGGGCGCTGAAGCTGTTACCGTCACGCAACGTTTCGACATCATAAATAATCGGCTTCTTACTGTCGCCTGGGCGAAGAAAGTAGCTGTGAAACGAATGTACCAGCCGCTCTTCAGGGACGGTCTCTTTTGCAGCATACAAGGCCTGACCCACGACCTGGCCGCCAAACACCTGGCGTAAACCTAAATCTTCACTCTGGCCGCGAAAGAGTCCTTCCTCAATTTTTTCCAGATTTAACAATGTCAGTAAATTTTTTAGCGCCTGACTCATATAACTCTCCAGTAACAAAGCTGCCGCAGCAAGCCAAAGTGAGTTGAGTATAACGCAAATTTGCCACTGGTCCGATGGGTGCAATAGTCTGAATTACTAGCCAATTACAGGCAGAAATGCGTGATGTGTGCCACACTTGTTGACGTTACTATTTTGTTAACCACTCTTCCGGCGAGGAAAGTTAGCCCGCTGGTGCATTGATAATAAGGAGAAGTAAATGAAACTCGTGCACATGGCCAGTGGTTTAGCGGTTGCGATTGCGTTGGCGGCTTGCGCAGATAAAAGCGCGGATATTCAGACGCCAGCACCGGCTGCAAATACGTCTATTTCAGCAACACAGCAACCTGCTATCCAGCAACCGAATGTTTCCGGTACCGTCTGGATCCGTCAGAAAGTCGCACTGCCGCCTGATGCCGTGCTGACCGTGACACTTTCTGACGCATCATTAGCCGATGCACCGTCAAAAGTGCTGGCTCAAAAAGCGGTGCGTACTGAAGGTAAACAGTCACCATTCAGCTTTGTTCTGCCATTTAACCCGGCAGATGTTCAGCCGAACGCACGTATTCTGTTGAGTGCGGCGATTACCGTGAATGACAAACTGGTATTTATTACCGATACCGTTCAGCCGGTGATCAACCAGGGCGGAACTAAAGCTGACCTGACATTGGTGCCGGTGCAGCAAACCGCCGTGCCGGTTCAGGCCAGCGGTGGCGCAACGACTACCGTACCTTCGACCTCACCAACCCAGGTGAATCTGTCTTCGGCAGTTCCGGCTCCTACGCAATATTAAACGAAGTTAACCCTCTCCGCCCGGAGAGGGTTAGTAGTTCCAGCGATAACGCTGTAAGTCGATTTGTCCGCTTCCCGATACCATCACGCCTTCTGCCAGTAATGCTTGTCGCTGACGCTGTAAATCTGGTCCGGTTAGCGAAATGGTGCCGTGGCGATTAACCACCCGGTGCCAGGGCAAGGTGTTGCCTTCCGGGAGACGCTTTAACACACCACCTACCTGGCGCGCGGCGCGGGGCGATCCCGCCAGTTTCGCGACTTCACCGTAAGTGGTGACATAGCCTTCGGGAATAGCGGCTACGATTTGCCAGACGCGTTGGGGAAATGAATCTTCTTTTTCCATCTTTTCTTCCTGAGGTAATTTTTCAGCATAATCTGGAAAAACGCCCGAGTGAAGCCGCATTGCGCAAGAAACCAGCATCTGGCACGCAATGGGTTGCAATTAGCCGGGGCAGCAGTGATAATGCGCCTGCGCGTTGGTTCTCAACGCTCTCAATGGGGGCTCTGTTGGTTCTCCCGCAACGCTACTCTGTTTACCAGGTCAGGTCCGGAAGGAAGCAGCCAAGGCAGATGACGCGTGTGCCGGGATGTAGCTGGCAGGGCCCCCACCCATTTCTGCCTCCCACCGTTTCGTAAAAAAATCCCAACATGGCTAAACTTTAACCACAACTGACGTCGCAAGAATTGTCTGGCTGCGCAGTACGCTTCGGAGGTATGTCTGATGAAGTATGTTGATGGTTTTGTGGTTGCCGTTCCTGCCGATAAAAAGGATGCCTATCGGGAAATGGCCGCTAAGGCCGCGCCATTGTTTAAAGAGTTTGGCGCGCTTCGTATTGTCGAATGCTGGGCCAGCGATGTACCGGATGGCAAAGTGACCGATTTTCGTATGGCGGTGAAAGCGGAAGAGAATGAAGAGGTTGTCTTTAGCTGGATTGAATACCCTTCAAAAGAGGTCCGCGACGCTGCTAATCAAAAGATGATGTCGGACCCACGGATGAAGGAGTTCGGCGAGTCCATGCCGTTTGATGGCAAGCGAATGATCTATGGCGGATTCGAGTCAATCATCGACGAATAGGTAGCGTGACGGGCTGTGCGGCGTGCCGTCAGCCCAAAAATTCACAAATGTTGCTCGGCCCAGCGTAAGAAATCCTCTTTCGGTAATGCCTTGCTATAGAGCCAGCCCTGGCCGTAGTGCACGCCATGCTGGCGTAGCCACTCTTCTTGTTTACTGGTTTCGATTCCCTCCGCTACCATTTTCAGTTTCAGTGTTTTTGCCATTTCGATGATATGTGGCGTGACATTTTTATATTCCAGCGCATCAACGAAAGATTTATCGATCTTCAGAATGTCGACATCCAGATCCTGTAAATAGCTTAAACTTGAATACCCCGTACCAAAATCATCGAGATAAATTTCATGGCCCGCCTCCCGGTAGCGAGAAATTATCGGGGCGCTGGTTTTCGGATCGGCAAACTCGCGTTCAGTGAGTTCAAGCGCGATCTGTCTGGGATTAACCTGATAGTGATTGATCATTTCACGCAGCAATTGCGGGATTTTTTCCGAGGTGAGCACGGTGGATTCAAGATTGATCGAAATATGCTGCTGCGGATGCTGACGCAGCCAGTCGCCCATATCTTCAAAGACACTTTTTATAATCAGTAGCGTCAACGGCTCAGAAAGCCCCGTTTGCTGTGCCAGCGGAATAAAACTATCTGGTGACAACCAACTACCGTCTGTCTGCGGCCAGCGCGCCAGTGCCTCAGCACCGACAATTTTGCCATTGGCTAAGGAGACAATCGGCTGATAGTGCACGCAAATATCACGATTTTCGATAGCATCCTGCAGCCGATGATGCGGTGACTGGATACGGCGCAAAATACGCAGCACAAACATCGCTGCCAGCAGGCCAATCACCAACCCGAGCGGTAACCAAATAAAGACTTGCCGATGCCAGCCTTTCTGCAACATTTTCGTTGAAGCCCAGGTGATGATCGAAATATTCATCTCCGGGAAGGGCTGGATATCGTAAATAATTCCATTATTTTCGATATGCTCACCGGGTGTTTTTTGTAGCCTGGTAATAATTCCCTGAGCAATTTCATCGCTGCTGGTTATGACAACATTATGGGCATTGCCAATAATGGCGGCATCAATTTGCCATGAGCTATAGGGAATGACATCAATAAAGGAAGCGGGGTCGATCATGACGACATAATGTGCCGTTCCTATGGCGACCATGTAACGGATAATGCCTAAATCGTTATGCGATGTTAACCAGACACGATAACCATCTTTCGAAATTTTACCTGGCTCGGGGAAGGTATCGGGCGGGCTTTCATGCTCCAGAGACGAACACTGGGGAACGTTGTTATCGATATAAACCACTTCCTGAATATAGCGATAACTGTAAGATACCCGACGCATTTTCATGAGATGGGCTGCGCTACAGGCCGCACCTTGCCACCTTTCCAGCTCCTGCAGAGCATCTTTCCCTTGTATCGCCACCTTATTGGCCCGAATAGCGACGCGGGAGGAATAAGTATTCAGCTCTTCAATAAACGATGTTTGTACTTGCTGATGGGCCAGCCAGATGCTTAAGCCGACAGGCAGTAATACTGAAAGAATCAGTACTCCCGAAATCAGGCTGACCAGATGTCGTGTTCTCACCAGCATATCCTTATTAACACAGTGTAGGGAAAGTATATCTGATAGTGGAAGAAGGCAGGCAGGAGATAAGGAGGTAGAGCTGGTATTTCATGAAGCGATGGGTGGAAACGATCGTTGTCATTTGACCAGGCGTAGAGCTTTACGCCTGGTATGTAACCCTAACTTAAGATGTTGATTCGGCGCGAGCGAGGGTAAAAATATCGTAAAAAGACAGTTCACCTTTACGGACGATCATTTTTTGCAGTTGTTCTTTATGAACATCCGCGACACGCGGAGAGTTCAAGATGGCTTCAACCAGCGCGGCAGGTACAAAGCGCGTGTTGTACCATTCGCCGTTATAGCAAACGCGGAAATCCAGCACGTCGATATCTTCATAGCGGTAGCGTGGGTAGACATCGAAAAAGAAGAAACCATTAAGCAGGATAAATAATACAACCAGTAGCCAGACAGAGCCTGACAGCGTTTCGGACTGCAACATCACCGCCAGGGTGGCAAAAAAAGCAACGTACATACCGATAAACAGCCCCGGATGTTTACGGATAAAACTGATACTAAAGCGGGGTTTGTTGTCGCGTTTTTCGCGGGTATTCAGAGACTCAATCGTTTCGGTCAGCAGGCGTTGTATTTCGGTCATCGTTTGCCTTCGTGGTATCTGCAACTTTCCAGGGAACACCCTATTTTAACGTGGGAATAGTAGAGGGAAAGTAACAGATTCGCCACGATTTTGCATAACAGTTGCGAAAAACAGGTTACAATTTTTTAATGATTCTGGCTGGATTACCGCCCACGATAACATTGTCCGGGACATCTTTTGTGACAACTGCACCTGAGGCTACCACGACGTTATCACCAATGGTCACACCAGGGTTAATGACTGCGCGTCCGCCAATCCAGACGTTATTACCGATGGTGACGGGTTTCCCCAGTTCAATACCGCTATTACGTGCTACAGGGTCGATGGGATGTGTTGCCGTGTAGATATGAACACCTGGCGCTAACATACAGTTATCACCGATGCGAATAGGGCAGACATCAAGCATCACGCAATCGAAGTTGGCGAAAAAATTATTGCCGAGAAAAATGTTATAGCCATAGTCACAGCGAAACGTTGGCTCAATATAAGCCTCTGTCACCTGACCGAATAAATCAGCGAGAATTTGCTGGCGTAATGTGTGCTCTTCCGCCAGGGAATGATTGTATCGGTGAATAAGCTGACGAGCGCGCAGGCGATCGCGAGATAACGTCTCATCTGCCGAGCGATACAACTCACCAGCAATCATCTTTTCTTTTTCTGTGCTCATTACTGACCTCCGGTTGCTGAAAATGCGGCAACACAGTAAGACGAAAAGTCAGTGAAGAGAACGTTCCCATTACGTCTGTGTGATGAAGATCACATAGGGTGCGCCTTCATGGCGATAAAGTATAAAATTCTTAATAAACAGCTGGTTATAGCTCCGAAAGCCAATTATTTATTAGCGAATAAATTTCCATACTGAGGAAGGGATCTTGTCGTACAGTTTATTCATAGTCAATTCGGCGAGGCGGTGATCTGCGGCTGAGTAAAATACCGCCAGTTCATTATCTGATAATTCGTATTTATTTTTCTCGATAACACGCTCCAGCGTGTCAATTGTCTGGCAACGACGCAAACGCATTAAATAATCGGTTTTCGTTAAAGGTTTTTCGGACATACTTCTACCCATGGTTGTAATAATTCTAACAAGATAAACTCGCAGGATTCTCTTTCGTCGCATTGACAAAACAACGGAATAGTCGATTACCTGACTTCCGCCATTTTTGAAGATCCTGCATATTAATACCATAACTACTGAACAACATAAAGGTGTCATCCAGATATTCGTCGATCTGCTCAATGAGCTTATTGTCTTCATTATACTTAATTTTGTAATTAAGTGCGAAGGTCGCAATATGCTCAATCAGTTCATTCAACTGGAGGTTGATCGCCGAGGTTGGGTCGTTAACCCAGCCATGGTTGCTTTCTTCAAGGTTTGCAAGGCAATCATGATACAGGGTTTCACAGAGAAACTTAAGCTGTGCGATATCATGTCTTTTGGGTGAGTATTCATCCATAACGCGTCCCCTTCTTAGCGGTTGAACTAACGGACACCTTTCGGGATGGAAAAAACTTACTGACCTGGACTTGCCCTCTCGTTTGTTAGCTTAACTATAAGCCACTCTTTGCAGGTTTTCATCGCATTATTACGAAAAATTACAAATAGGAAGGAAGCGGGATAGGACTCACTTTTTCATACTAGCACCAACCCGCTGCAGGTAAAAGCAGTTTGCTCGAACTGTTCATAACATTTCAAGATTATCGCCAGATGAAATTGGTCACACTAATACCAGGAATGCTCTGAATATGTCGTAATAACCGAGGAATGAATAAAGAATTACCGCAAATAATTAAGAAAAGCCTCTAAATGATTATGGATTATTAAATCTATTAGCCCTGCTTAATATAAATTAACTAACAATCAGTATTTTTTATGAATTTTATGCGAAGTTAATACTGGTTTTCATATGAGATTCTGAGTTGATTGTTCAGTTCCCCATTCAACTCGTAGGTTATGCATCTAAAAAAGGCCGCTTGCGCGGCCTTAGTGATTACACGTTGTATCAATGATGATCGACAGTATGGCTGTGCTCGATATCTTCATTCTTGCGGCTAAAGCGGCGGCGAACCACCACAAAGAATACCGGAACGAAGAAGATTGCCAGTACCGTTGCGGTCACCATCCCGCCCATTACACCGGTACCTACTGCGTTCTGCGCGCCGGAACCAGCACCAGTACTGATAACCAGCGGCATAACGCCGAGGATAAACGCCAGCGAGGTCATCAGGATCGGACGTAAACGCATCCGCACCGCATCAAGCGTCGCTTCAATCAGACCTTTACCTTCTTTATCCATCAAGTCTTTGGCGAATTCGACGATAAGTATCGCGTTCTTCGCCGACAACCCAATGGTTGTGAGCAGGCCTACCTGGAAGTACACGTCATTGGTCAGGCCACGGAAGGTGGCTGCCAGCAAGGCACCGATAACCCCCAGCGGAACGACCAGCATAACGGAGAACGGAATCGACCAGCTCTCGTACAGCGCCGCCAGACACAGGAACACGACAATCAACGAAATCGCGTACAGTGAAGGTGCCTGGTTGCCGGAGAGACGTTCCTGATAGGACATCCCCGTCCAGTCATAGCCAACACCGGTAGGCAGTTTACTCGCCAGTTGTTCCATCAGCTCCATTGCTTCACCGGTACTTTTACCCGGTGCCGCCTGGCCTAAGATTTCCATAGACGGCAGGCCGTTGTAACGTTCCAGACGCGGCGAACCGTACTCCCAACGAGAAGAGGAGAACGCCGAGAACGGCACCATCTGACCATCAGCAGCACGAACATACCAGTCGCCGATATCATCCGGCAGCATACGGTATTTCGCTTCTGACATGACGTAAACTTTCTTCACACGACCGCGGTCGATAAAGTCGTTCACATAGCTACCGCCCCATGCAGCGCCCAGAGTGGTGTTAATGTCGTTGATAGAAACACCCAGCGCCTGCGCTTTTTCCTGGTCGATATCAATCTTAAACTGCGGGGTATCTTCCAGACCGTTTGGACGTACGCTGGTCAACATATCAGGGTGCTTCGCTGCTTCTGCAAGCAGCTGGTTACGCGCCTGAGTCAGTTTTTCGTGACCAAGGCCAGCCTGGTCAATCAGCTCAAAGTCAAAGCCGGTTGCAGTACCCAGTTCCACGATTGCGGGCAGGTTAAAGGCGAAAACCATCGCATCTTTGATTTGCGAGAAAGCGCGTGTTGCACGCATGGTAATCGCTTCAACTTTGTTTTCTTCACCCGGACGATCGGCCCAATCCTTCAAGGAAACGAACGCAATACCGGTATTCTGACCACGTCCCGCAAAGCCGAAGCCGTTAACGGCGAACACCGACTCAACGTTGTTTTTCTCTTTGGTCAGATAGTAATGCGTTACCTCATTGAGCACTTTCTGCGTACGTTCCTGCGTTGCACCTGCTGGCAACTGAACCATGGTCATAAATACGCCCTGGTCCTCATCTGGCAAGAAGGAGCTTGGCAGACGCACAAACAGATAGGCCATGCCGACCACGATGATTAGATACAGCACCAGGTAACGCCCCGTACTGCGCAGAATACCGCCTACGCTGTCGGTGTAGTGGTGCGTGCTCTTCTCGAACATGCGGTTAAACCAGCCGAAGAAGCCTTTTTTACCTTCTCCGTGATCGCCTTTGGCAATCGGTTTCAGCATGGTGGCACAAAGAGCCGGAGTCAGAATCAACGCCACCAGTACCGACAGCGCCATTGCTGAAACAATGGTAATAGAGAACTGACGATAGATAGCACCAGTAGAACCGCCAAAGAAGGCCATCGGTACGAATACCGCCGACAGTACCATCGCGATACCGACCAGAGCGCCCTGAATCTGCCCCATCGACTTACGGGTGGCTTCTTTTGGCGGCAAACCTTCTTCCGCCATCACACGCTCAACGTTTTCTACCACAACGATGGCGTCATCCACCAACAGGCCGATGGCGAGCACCATCCCGAACATTGTTAGCGTGTTTATCGAGAAGCCAAAGGCGGCAAGGACGGCAAAGGTCCCCAGCAATACCACCGGTACGGCAATGGTCGGAATCAACGTCGCGCGGAAGTTCTGCAAGAACAGATACATAACCAGGAAAACGAGGATGATCGCTTCGACCAGCGTTTTAACCACTTCGTGAATAGAGATTTTCACGAACGGCGTGGTGTCGTACGGGTAAACAATTTTCAGACCTGACGGGAAGAACGGTTCCATCTTCGCCAGTTCAGCACGGATTGCCGCAGCGGTATCCAGCGCGTTCGCGCCGGTTGCCAGCTTGATCCCCAGACCGGAAGCCGGTTGGCCGTTAAACTCTGCGATGATGTCGTAGTTCTCACCACCCAGCTCAATTTTCGCCACATCACGCAGCAGCACGCGGGAACCATCCTGATTCACTTTCAGCAGGATTTTGCCGAACTCTTCAGTAGAGGTCAGACGCGTCTGAGCAATAATAGAGGCGTTAAGCTGTTGGCCTTTCACCGGCGGCGTACCACCGAGCTGACCCGCCGCAACCTGGGCGTTCTGCGCTTTGATGGCGGTAATGACATCAACCGGCGTTAGCTGGTATTTGTTCAGTTCATTCGGGTTCATCCAGATACGCATCGCGTACTGAGAACCGAACAGCTGAACGTCACCCACGCCCGACGTACGGCTGATGGCGTCTTTCATATTCGCCGCCACGTAGTCGGAGATATCCTCCTGCGTCATGGTGCCATCGGTGTTGATAACGCCGACAACCATCAGGAAGCTACTGGACGATTTCTCAACGCTCACCCCTTGCTGCTGTACTTCTTGCGGCAGCAACGGCATTGCCAGCTGCAGTTTGTTCTGCACCTGAACCTGCGCGATATCCGCATCAGTACCAGACTCAAAGGTCAGGGTGATCTGCACGGTACCCGTGGAGTCACTGTTAGAGGACATGTACATCAGGTTATCGATACCATTCATATTCTGTTCGATAACCTGTGTCACCGTGTCCTGCACTGTTTTCGCATCAGCGCCGGGGTAGGAGGCGGAGATCGTTACTGCCGGCGGAGCAATCGTAGGATATTGCGCCACCGGCAGTTTGAGGATCGCCAGCCCCCCTGCCAACATGATGATGATGGCGATCACCCACGCAAAAATCGGGCGATCGATAAAGAAATTAGGCATGTCTTAACGGCTCCTGTTTAAGTTAAGACTTGGACTGTTCAGGCTGAGTACCGCTTGCGGCTTGCTGGTTATTATCAGCGGTAACTTCTTGTGCTTTTACCTGGACACCAGGACGCACTTTCTGCAGCCCACTTATTACTACGCGATCGCCTGCTTTCAGACCTTCTGTCACCAGCCACTTATCGCCGATAGCCTGGCTTGCAACGATCGGACGGGTTTCCACTTTGTCATCCGCGCCAACCACCAGTACGGTAGCATCGCCACGCGGCGTACGGGTTACACCCTGTTGCGGGACTAAAATGGCGTTTGGATTCAGCCCTTCTTCCAGACGTGCGCGCACGAACATACCCGGCAGCAGAGTGTGATCCGGGTTCGGGAAGATAGCGCGTAGGGTGATAGACCCGGTGGTCTGATCGACAGTAACGTCAGAGAATTCCAGCGTACCGTCCTGTGGGAACTTAATGCCGTCACTGGTGATCAGCGACACTTTGGCTTTGCCGTTCTCTTGTTTCAGCGTGCCATTTGCCAGTTCCTGTTTCAGGCGCAGGAAGTCGTTGCTGGACTGAGTCACATCAACGTAGATCGGATCAAGTTGCTGCACGGTTGCCAGCGCAGTCGCCTGACCGTTTTGCACCAGGGCACCTTCCGTCACGTTTGACTTACCAATGCGGCCGCTAATTGGAGAGGTGACTTTGGTGTAAGCCAGATTGATACGCGCAGTTTCAACGGCAGCTTTCGCCGCAGTTACCGCGGCATTCGCCTGTTGCGCATCAGCCAGAGCCTGATCGTACTCTTGCTTACTGATGTACTGCGTACCGAGCAGTTTCTGATAACGATTCACCGTCAATTGCGCGATATTTGCTGCAGCCTGGGCTTTCGCCAGATCACCTTTCGCACTGTCGTATGCCGCCTGATAGGTCGCAGGATCAATCTGATAGAGAGAGACACCTGCTTCGATGTCGCTACCTTCTTTGAAATTACGCTTCAGGATAATCCCGCTAACTTGAGGACGAACTTCTGCGATCCGGTAGGCACTGGTGCGACCCGGAAGCTCGGTTGTGATCTGCAGAGGTTCAGTTTTGACTGTTACTACGCCAACGGCGGGCATCTGCTGGCCACCTTGTTGGGCCTGTTTGTCGTCACATCCTGTTAGGGCTAAGCTGCCTGAGAGCATCAGAACGACCGCCAGAGGCGTAAACCCTCTGTTTTTGTTCATATGTAAACCTCGAGTGTCCGATTTCAAATTGGTCAATGGTCAAAAGTTAATAAACCCATTGCTGCGTTTATATTATCGTCGTGCTATGGTACATACATTCACAAATGTATGTAAATCTAACGCCTGTAAATTCACGAACATATGGCACGAAAAACCAAACAAGAAGCGCAAGAAACGCGCCAACACATCCTCGATGTGGCTCTACGTCTTTTCTCACAGCAGGGGGTATCATCCACCTCGCTGGGCGAGATTGCAAAAGCAGCTGGCGTTACGCGCGGTGCAATCTACTGGCATTTTAAAGACAAGTCGGATTTGTTCAGTGAGATCTGGGAACTGTCAGAATCCAATATTGGTGAACTAGAGCTTGAGTATCAGGCAAAATTCCCTGGCGATCCACTCTCAGTATTAAGAGAGATATTAATTCATGTTCTTGAATCCACGGTGACAGAAGAACGGCGTCGATTATTGATGGAGATTATATTCCACAAATGCGAATTTGTCGGAGAAATGGCTGTTGTGCAACAGGCACAACGTAATCTCTGTCTGGAAAGTTATGACCGTATAGAACAAACGTTAAAACATTGTATTGAAGCGAAAATGTTGCCTGCGGATTTAATGACGCGTCGCGCAGCAATTATTATGCGCGGCTATATTTCCGGCCTGATGGAAAACTGGCTCTTTGCCCCGCAATCTTTTGATCTTAAAAAAGAAGCCCGCGATTACGTCGCCATCTTACTGGAGATGTATCTCCTGTGCCCCACGCTTCGTAATCCTGCCACTAACGAATAACCCTGAATCTGACTCCAGGATTTTTCCTGGACATTTTCGTCGTTGCTATTCTGGTTCACTGCGTCGTGATATTCTTGCGGTTTGACTTTTTCAGGTCGTTCTTCAGGTTCAGAAACCTTCATTCATCATGACTATGTTCCAGTATTACAAACGATCACGGCATTTTGTTTTTTCAGCATTTATTGCTTTTGTTTTTGTCTTGTTATGCCAGAACACGGCGTTTGCGCGGGCGCCATCGAATGGTGATCTGCCAACAAAAGCGGACCTGCAGGCACAACTTGACTCACTGAATAAACAAAAAGATCTTTCTGCTCAGGACAAACTGGTGCAGCAGGATCTGACAGATACATTAGCCACCCTCGATAAAATCGATCGCATAAAAGAAGAGACAGTTCAGCTACGGCAAAAAGTCGCTGAAGCGCCGGAAAAAATGCGTCAGGCGACCGCGGCGTTAACAGCACTTAGCGATGTCGATAACGACGAAGAAACGCGCAAAATTCTGAGCACGCTTTCGTTGCGCCAGCTGGAAACTCGCGTTGCCCAGGCGCTGGACGATTTGCAAAACGCACAAAACGATCTGGCGTCTTATAACAGCCAGCTGGTTTCGTTACAGACGCAGCCCGAACGCGTGCAAAATGCGATGTATAACGCTTCGCAGCAGCTGCAACAAATTCGCAGCCGCCTGGATGGCACTGATGTTGGCGATACTGCCTTACGTCCCAGCCAGAAAGTGTTGATGCAGGCCCAGCAGGTTTTGCTGAATGCTGAGATTGACCAGCAGCGAAAAAGCCTGGAAGGGAACACCGTCTTACAGGATACCTTGCAAAAGCAGCGTGATTACGTGACGGCGAACAGTGCTCGTCTGGAACACCAGTTGCAACTGTTGCAAGAAGCGGTAAACAGTAAGCGCCTGACCTTAACCGAAAAAACGGCGCAGGAAGCCGTCTCCCCGGATGAAGCTGCACGTATTCAGGCTAATCCTCTGGTGAAACAGGAACTGGAAATTAACCAGCAGTTGAGTCAGCGTCTGATTACCGCGACTGAAAACGGTAATCAGCTAATGCAGCAAAACATTAAAGTCAAAAACTGGCTTGAGCGGGCGCTGCAATCGGAACGAAATATTAAGGAGCAGATTGCCGTCCTGAAGGGCAGTCTGCTGTTGTCTCGTATCCTTTACCAGCAACAACAAACGCTGCCCTCGGCGGATGAACTGGAAAACATGACCAACCGCATCGCGGATTTGCGTCTCGAACAGTTTGAAGTCAACCAGCAGCGTGATGCGCTCTTCCAGAGTGATGCGTTCGTTAACAAGCTGGAAGAAGGCCACGCCAACGAAGTTAACAGTGAAGTTCATGACGCATTACTCCAGGTTGTGGATATGCGTCGCGAACTGCTGGATCAGCTTAATAAACAGTTGGGTAACCAGTTGATGATGGCCATTAACCTGCAAATCAACCAGCAGCAGTTAATGAGCGTGTCGAAAAACCTGAAATCGATCCTGACTCAGCAAATCTTTTGGGTGAACAGTAACCGTCCAATGGACTGGGACTGGATCAAAGCGTTCCCACAAACGCTGAAAGATGAATTTAAGTCGATGAAGATCACGGTAAACTGGGAAAAAGCCTGGCCTGCCGTCTTTATCGCTTTCCTCGCTGGTTTACCACTGCTATTAATTGCCGGGCTGATCCACTGGCGTCTGGGATGGCTGAAAGCGTATCAACAAAAACTGGCTTCCGCTGTGGGTTCCCTGCGTAACGACAGCCAGCTCAACACACCAAAAGCGATCCTTATCGACCTGATTCGCGCACTGCCAGTATGTCTGATTATTCTTGCGGTTGGTCTGATTCTGCTAACCATGCAGCTCAACATCAGCGAACTGCTGTGGTCGTTCTGTAAAAAACTGGCGATCTTCTGGCTGGTGTTTGGCCTGTGCTGGAAAGTGCTGGAGAAAAACGGTGTTGCCGTACGTCACTTTGGCATGCCGGAACAGCAGACCAGCCACTGGCGTCGGCAAATTGTCCGCATCAGTCTCGCGTTGCTGCCAATTCATTTCTGGTCTGTGGTGGCAGAACTTTCCCCGCTGCATCTGATGGATGATGTGCTGGGGCAGGCGATGATTTTCTTCAACCTGCTGCTGATTGCCTTCCTGGTATGGCCAATGTGCCGCGAAAGCTGGCGTGATAAAGAGTCGCACACCATGCGACTTGTCACCATTACCATACTGTCAATAATCCCGATTGCGTTGATGGTGCTGACCGCCACGGGTTATTTCTACACCACACTGCGCCTCTCCGGACGTTGGATTGAAACCGTGTATCTGGTGATTATCTGGAACCTGCTGTACCAGACGGTATTGCGCGGCTTAAGCGTAGCGGCGCGGCGTATCGCCTGGCGTCGTGCGCTGGCGCGTCGACAGAATCTGGTGAAAGAGGGCGCAGAAGGGGCCGAACCGCCGGAAGAACCTACCATTGCACTGGAGCAGGTTAACCAACAGACGCTGCGTATTACTATGTTGCTGATGTTTGCGCTGTTCGGTGTCATGTTCTGGGCGATTTGGTCCGATTTGATCACCGTGTTCAGCTATCTCGACAGCATTACGCTCTGGCATTACAACGGCACTGAAGCTGGCGCTGCGGTGGTGAAAAACGTCACCATGGGCAGTCTGTTGTTTGCGATTATCGCCTCAATGGTGGCCTGGGCGTTGATTCGCAACCTGCCTGGTTTACTGGAAGTGCTGGTGCTCTCGCGACTGAATATGCGCCAGGGCGCGTCGTATGCCATTACTACCATCCTTAACTACATCATTATTGCCGTTGGTGCGATGACGGTGTTCGGATCGCTGGGTGTCTCGTGGGATAAACTCCAGTGGCTGGCGGCGGCATTATCCGTAGGTCTTGGTTTTGGTTTACAAGAGATCTTCGGTAACTTTGTCTCCGGTTTGATTATCCTGTTCGAACGTCCGGTGCGCATTGGCGACACGGTAACCATTGGTACCTACTCTGGGACGGTCAGTAAGATCCGTATTCGTGCTACAACGATTACCGATTTCGATCGCAAAGAAGTGATCATCCCGAACAAAGCGTTTGTTACCGAGCGTCTGATCAACTGGTCGTTAACCGACACCACCACGCGTCTGGTGATCCGTCTGGGCGTGGCCTATGGCTCCGATCTGGAAAAAGTGCGTAAAGTATTGCTGAAGGCGGCGACTGAGCATCCAAGGGTGATGCACGAACCCATGCCGGAAGTCTTCTTTACGGCGTTTGGTGCCAGCACGTTGGATCATGAGCTGCGCCTGTACGTGCGTGAACTGCGTGACCGCAGTCGTACTGTCGATGAGCTGAACCGTACTATCGATCAGCTGTGCCGTGAAAACGACATCAACATTGCCTTTAACCAGCTTGAAGTGCATCTGCACAACGAGAAGGGCGATGAGGTGACGGAAGTCAAACGCGAGTACAAAGGCGACGATCCGACACCAGCGGTAGGGTAATAACCAAAGGGGGCGACATTTAGTTGCCCCGAGATTACTGACAAAGTGCGCGTTGTTCATGCCGGATGCGGCGTGACCGCCTTATCCGGCCTACGAAACCGCAAGAATTCAATATATTGCAGGAGCGGTGTAGGCCTGATAAGCGTAGCGCATCAGGCAGTTTTGCGTTTACCCGCAATCTTAGGGGACATTTAGTTGCCCCGAGATTGCTAACAAAGTGCGCGTTGTTCATGCCGGATGCGGCGTGACCGCCTTATCCGGCCTACG
>NZ_JABWMS020000358.1:0-208 GCF_013369155.2 Escherichia sp. 94.0001
ACATTCGTGCTGGATGCACTGGAGCAGGCGTTGTGGGCCCGTCGGCCGTCCGGCACAGTCCATCACAGTGATAAAGGTTCTCAGTATGTATCACTGGCCTATACGGAGCGACTAAAAGAAGCCGGATTACTGGCATCAACAGGGAGTACAGGTGACTCGTATGACAACGCGATGGCGGAGAGCATCAATGGTCTTTACAAAGCGGAGG
>NZ_JABWMS020000359.1:0-207 GCF_013369155.2 Escherichia sp. 94.0001
GGTGGTCAGGCGTAAGGTTTACGCCCGTTTTCTGGATGCGGTGAACTTCGTCAACGGAAACAGTGACGCCGATCCGGAGCAGGAGGTGATCAGCCGCTGGCGCATCGAGCAGTGCAGTGAACTGAGCGCGGTGAGTGCCTCCTTTGTACTGGCCACGCCGACGGAAACGGATGGCGCTGTTTTTCCGGGGCGTATCATGCTGGCCAA
>NZ_JABWMS020000360.1:0-203 GCF_013369155.2 Escherichia sp. 94.0001
CTTTCGTTGTTCAGTGTTTCAATTTTCAGCTTGATCCAGATTTTTAAAGAGCAAATATCTTAAACATGACTCGTAAGTCATCTTTAACGATATCAAGGTCGGCGACTTTCACTCACAAACCAGCAAGTGGCGTCCCCTAGGGGATTCGAACCCCTGTTACCGCCGTGAAAGGGCGGTGTCCTGGGCCTCTAGACGAAGGGGAC
>NZ_JABWMS020000361.1:0-203 GCF_013369155.2 Escherichia sp. 94.0001
ACGCCGCATCCGACATTGAGTGCATAATGCCTGATGCGACGCTTACCGCGTCTTATCAGGCCTACAGGTTTCACGTAGGTCGGATAAGGCGTTCACGCCGCATCCGACATTGAGTGCATAATGCCTGATGCGACGCTTACCGCGTCTTATCAGGCCTACAGGTTTCACGTAGGTCGGATAAGGCGTTCACGCCGCATCCGACA
>NZ_JABWMS020000362.1:0-203 GCF_013369155.2 Escherichia sp. 94.0001
ATGTGGTGATGCCGGATGATGGCGCGCCGTTCCGCTACAGCTTCAGCGCCCTGAAGGACCGCCATAATGCCGTTGAGGTGAACTGGATTGACCCGAATAACGGCTGGGAGACGGCGACAGAGCTTGTTGAAGATACGCAGGCCATTCTCCGTTACGGTCGTAACGTCACGAAGATGGATGCCTTTGGCTGTACCAGCCGGGGG
>NZ_JABWMS020000363.1:0-203 GCF_013369155.2 Escherichia sp. 94.0001
AGAGTTAAAAAGCCGGAACCGGAATCAAATCACAGGATGACCATCTGCCAGTGGCTGGTCGTAAAAAAAAGGCCGCGCCATGCGCAGCCGGAAATAAAGGGATAACGATGATAGTTTGAGAAAAACAGAAATAACACTTTTGTTGCAGTGCATGGTGCCGGGTGCCTCCCGGTGAATTCAGTATCAGCACCTGAATCCGCGAT
>NZ_JABWMS020000364.1:0-201 GCF_013369155.2 Escherichia sp. 94.0001
CCGCTCTGGTTATCTGCATTATCGCCTGCCTGTCATGGGCTGTTAATCATTACCGTGATAACGCCATCGCCTACAAAGAGCAGCGCGATAAAGCCACATCCATCATCGCTGATATGCAGAAGCGGCAACGTGATGTAGCAGAACTTGACGCCAGATACACAAAGGAGCTTGCTGATGCTAATGCGACTATCGAAAGTCTCC
>NZ_JABWMS020000365.1:0-201 GCF_013369155.2 Escherichia sp. 94.0001
AGATGGTGAAAGAGGCGGTAAGCCATATTCCTGTTCCGCGTGATGGTCGTGACTATGATCCCGATGTTCTGCAGAAGGCGGTTCTGGATGCGGTGAGAGCCCTGCCGGCTCCGCAGGACGGGCGTGATGCCACGGCACTGGAAATACTCCCCGCTATTGACGATCAAAAATCCTTTCCCCGGGGCACGTATGCCACACACC